>JAZKDS010000381.1:20999-27702 GCA_040387455.1 Bacteroidota bacterium | reverse complement strand
CGCTACAGAAGTTGTAGTTACTATAAATGCTTTACCGGATGCACCAACAGGTGCTGCTACACAAACCTTTGTTGCCGGCGAAACTGTGGCCGACCTTGAGTTTACAGCGGTTACAGGCGCTACCATTAACTGGTATGTGCAAAATAACGGTGGTGAATTACTATCTATCCCTGCCATTACGGTATTAGAAGATGGTGTTACTTACTATGCTACACAAAGCATAAACGGTTGTGAGAGCCTTTACTACATGGTTACGGTAAGCTTAACTGCGGGTGTAGATGGCTTTGGCCTGAGCCGCCTTGTAGTATATCCTAACCCAGCGCTTGATGTAATTACGGTTACTAACGGTAATGTTATTACTAAAGTTGCGGTTACTAACCTATTAGGCCAAACGGTACTTACACAAAATGTAAATGCCGAAACCACTCAGGTTAACCTGTCTGGCCTTGCCGCCGGAACATATATACTTCAGGTAGCTACTGCTAATGCAAGCACTAACGTGAAGATTGTTAAGCAATAACATTTAGATTGAAATAAGAAAGGGAAGCTTAACGGCTTCCCTTTTTTTATGGTTATATTTTTGTGTAATGCCTTAAAACAGGCTTTGCTGTGTAGGTGGGGTTTCATGCTCCAACAGCCACTTTTTGCGCCACAGCCCTCCGGCATAACCGGTTAGCGAGCCATCACTGCCTATAACACGGTGGCAGGGCACTACAATCCACAACGGGTTTTTGCCATTGGCCGATGCCACAGCACGTATGGCTTTTACATCGCCCAATTGTATAGAAAGTGCCTGATATGAAGTGGTTTTTCCAAAAGGTATTTCTACCAAAGCGTTCCATACTTTCTTCTGGAAATCAGTACCCTGAGGATTCATCACAAAACTAAACTCATTACGGCTTCCGTTAAAGTAGTCATTAAGCTGCGTAACGGCTTCGGCAAGTTCACCCGCAATTACTTCAGATACAGCCACATCGCCATCTAAAACATGTATTTTAGAGATGCCATCTGCATCACCTTCAATAAGGGCAGTACCCAGCGGAGTTTTTATATAAGCCTGTTGCATAGGGCAAAGGTAGGTTATTAATCGCCTTCTTCCAGGTCAAAAATTTCGTTTACGGATTTCTCAAAAAGCCTGCTTAGCTTAAGCGCCAGTACGGTAGAAGGCACATACTTAGCGGCTTCCATAGCGTTTATGGTTTGGCGGCTTACGCCAATGCGCTCGGCCAGGTCCTGTTGCGTAAGGTTGAGTATGGCGCGCTGTACTTTGATATTATTCTTCATTAGTGGCAAATTTATTAAACCTGTACATATTGATGCGGAACAACACTATAAAGATAAGCAGCTGCGAAAACATGGCGCCGTTAAGCACAGTTAAAAATGAGAAGCCATACACCGTAAGGTACAGGAAAAGTAGAATAACATAATTAGCTATAGTAGCCTTTACCAAGCTGTTAAGCCGTATAGATGCTACCATTTCGTCTTCAGCCTTTTCTTTGCTGAAAGCAAAAATTAATCCGCTGGTAATAACAATTGTAAACAGGATTTCATCGATAATAGAATTTTCAACCCACCCAAACCAATCTGAATCGCCCAGTAATCCGGTATCGCCCACTATGGCAAACACCTGCGTTTTGTATTCAAAATCAAGGTACTTGTCTGCGCAATAGTAGGTTACGAACAAGGCAAGCGAAACAGCAAACAACACACCGCTTATCAGCTTAAAACGGTTGGGAAATAAATAACTCGTTTTCATATGATTGATGATTTAAATTTCAACGAATGTAAAACAAGTTTTTCATAAAGTAAAATATATTTTACATTTTGTAATAAATATTTTCCAAATTAAATTTTCACTCCAATAAAAAACCCCGCCGAAGCAGGGTTTGTATTTACAGCTAAAAAGCTTTATTCCAGTATTTTAAACAGCTTATCTGATAGCCTTATCCTGAACGGCAGGTTAAAGGTAATCTTATCGCCGGCTTTGGCCACATCGCCCTCCTGGCCGTTAACCCGCATCACGCCAAGCGTAAGTTGCTGGTCGCCAGTGCTTGGCCCACTTATAAGAATTCGGTCGCCGGCCTTAAGCTCGCCCTGCTCTATGGTAAACTGACCTACTTCGGCTTTAGGGTAATAATGTTCTCCCTTGCCTATTAGCGTTTTACGTATACGGTTGCGCGCGCCTTTCACCTTTGGCGCAACGGCCAGGGCGGTGTCGCTCAGCTCGCCCGATTGCTTAAACGCCAGCTTATCGCTCTTGCCTTTTCTAAAGATCATGTTGCCTTTCATAATACCACGTCGACGTGCTTTTTGCTCATCTTCAGGCAGTTGCACCACCTCTAAACACTCGCTTGAACACGTATTCTGCATGCTGCCCTTGCACTCATCGCACTGGATGAACAGCAGGTGGCAGGCCTCATTAGCACAATTGGTATGGTTGTCGCACGGCTTGCCGCACTGGTGGCATTGGGCTAAAATATCATCGGTAATGCGCTCGCCAAGGCGGGCATCAAACACAAAATTTTTGCCAATGAACTTACTTTCAAGGTTTTCTGCTTTAACCTGGCGGGTATATTCTATAATGCCGCCCTCCAGCTGATAGACGTTTTTAAAGCCTTTGTGCTTAAAAAAAGCACTGGCCTTTTCGCACCTGATGCCGCCCGTGCAGTACATCAATACGTTTTTATCCTCCTTAAAATCAGCAAGTTGATTCTCAATAATGGGTAACGATTCCCTAAAGGTTTCCACATCAGGGGTTATGGCGTTGCGGAAATGCCCTATCTCACTCTCGTAATGGTTTCTAAAGTCAACCACAATGGTGTTGGGGTCTTCCAGCATGCTGTTGAAATCGCTGGCTCCCAGGTGAATACCCCTGTCCATTACGTTAAACGTGGCATCGTCAAGGCCGTCGGCTACAATTTTATCGCGGACTTTAACCGTTAGTTTCAAGAACGAAAGGTCGTCGTGCTCCACAGCTACATTCAGGCGGATATCCTTTAAAAAAGACACCGTATCTAATTGATCCTTAAAGGTATAAAAATTATCGGCCGGTAGCGAAAGCTGTGCGTTAATACCCTCATGAGCAATGTATATGCGCCCCAAAACCTCAAGCCGGTTCCAGGCTACAAACATATCATCGCGAAATTGTTTTGGATCTTCGATTTTGGCGTAGGCATAGAAAGACAGCGTAAGGCGCTGTTTGCCGCTGGCCTCTATAAGGGCGGCCCTTTCATCTGCGCTTAAAGTGTTGAACAGTTGCATGCTATACAATTTTAAGTGAGAAATTTCAGTAAATATCCGGCTCCTGTTGGCGGAACCGCGGCAAAGGTATAAAAAAGTGTTTAATTTTTCACTTTCTGCTAAAAAAGCGTGTTTTTAGCACCTGTAGCGTTATTTTTGAATTTAGTGAGCGATACTTTTGCCTGCCATTGTGGCTTAAAAACCTGCCAAAACGCTTAATACTTCACTTTCGGAGTTTGAGTTACGCTAAAAATGTAAAAACCCAGCACGTTGGGGTTACTATGGTGTGAAATATTAAAAAGTTGGGGTGTTTTGAAGTCGGAGGTCGGATGTCCGAAGTCCGAGGTGAGAAATTGAAAAAAGTTTCCGAGGTTTTTAGATGCAGTTGTCATTCCGAACGCAGCGCAGCGGAGTTGAGGAATCTCAATTGTAATTTAAACCTACAAGGTTTTGGAAACCTTGTAGGTTAGCTCAAAACAATTCAGTGTGAGCAGAATTCTTCCATTATTTTCCTTTCGTAATTATTCTGGTCAAAAGATTTCTTACTTTTTTGTCGTGTAAAGGTTTTTTATCACAATAAGAACATTCGTTATTTACAATTCTCTTGGTTTTCCCATTTTTCCCTTTATATAATTCTAGATTAAAGCAACCTTGAGATTGTTTTGTAGATTTTATCAAATATTCTAGCTGACCTACTATACATGTCCATTCGGTACCATTTGAAATTGTTCTAGGCATCCAACTTGAAAAAAGTCTCACTTTTTCGAGGGCATGTCTTAGTTCAGAAGCTGTTTGGTATCTCACATCTGGATTAACACTTAGTGCTCGATTAATAACGGATCTTATAGAACTTGGGATGAATGGGCGATATGATTTCCTATTTGGAAAACTTCCTTCTTTAATCATCTCAAGTAATTCATCCATATCTATATTTATTGGTAAATATGAATCGCCGTTTATCATTCTATACAACGTTACGCCTATTGCATAAATATCAGTTCTTTTGTCAGTAAAGTCATCAATTATAACTTCAGGGGCTAAATGCCCGATATAGCCATAGGCGGCAGCAAGGCCATCTGCATCAACTTTGGTTGCTAAACCAAAATCCGATAACCTAGCGTTTCCATTATCATCTATTATAATATTAGCAGGTTTTATATCTCTATGAATAAAATCTCTTGAGTGTGCATATTCTAAGCCTCGGCAAATATCTCCTGCAAACTTTATACTATCTTTTAAAGGAATTATACCGCCTTTAGTAATGTCACTTAAACTTCCATTCCTATAATACTCCATCGCTATATACAGCCGATTATCTACTGTAAGTCCAGCATCCGTAACTTCAATTACATTATCATGTTTTAAAGTTAATAAAGTTTGGGGTTCCTCGTAAAAGTTTGTTGGATTTTTAATTTTGTGCAAAGGAACATATTTAATTGCCCTTTTGACTCCTAATGCTCTATCAGAAACTAACCAAACTTCCCCAAAAGCACCATTGCCAAGTTTTTTCTCTAATTCGTAGTCTGACATAATATTATTTATTTTGGTAAACCACTTAACGCAGTAATATAAGCATCTTCAAAATTTGCTTTTGACAAGCCATTAAAAGCATCGTGAGTTAGTAGTTCACCTAAATATTTTGCTTTTCTAGCATTTGTTTTGCTATTCAACTGAGATTTGATTCGGCTTTCGACTATAATTTTTTTGCTATGTGAGAATGCTGCTTCTTGTAAAAGTCCCTCCAATTCGCCTCTGGCAGGTTCTTTAGATTGACTTATAGGTTCAGTCGCTTTGAATATTACTACATTAAAATCATTATTGTCTAATAATCCAATAATCTCCTTTCTAAACCAAGCCAGCTGTTCTGGTCGGGAAAAATTTTTCGGGAGTGTTATATGGTTACTTAATATTCTCTCAGGATTTTCTTGATCTCCATCTAATACAACATAAGAGAATTTGTCTTTCCAGCACCTAAAGCCTATTGATTTCATATTTAAAGTTTTACTTTGTCTTTAACAAATTTAACAAAATTCCCCTCACACACAACAACACCTTAATCTTCAATAAAAAATTTCTCCCTAAATTACCACCCATGAAAAAGCTGCTCTATACCCTTAGCCTGTTGCTGCTTACGCTGTCTGCGGTGGCGCAGTTCAACAACAATATAGTCATTGCCCACCGCGGCGCGTGGAAGGCCGGCAACCTGCCTGAAAACTCCATAGTTTCCCTAAAACAAGCCATCGCCCTGGGGTGCCACGGCAGCGAGTTTGACGTGCACATGACGGCCGACAGCATACTGGTGGTAAATCACGACCATGAGTTTTATGGCCTGGACATCGAGAAAAGCACCTACGCCCAGCTTTTGGAGAAAAAGCACCCTAATGGCGAGGCCATCCCTACGCTGGAGGCCTACCTGCGCGAGGGCATGAAGCAAAAAAAGACAAAACTGATTATAGAGATAAAAACCAGCCGCATAAGCCCGGAGCATGCCCTTACCGTAACGGACAAAGTATATAAAACCGTAAAGAAGTTGAAAGCCCAAAAGTGGGTGGAGTACATTTGCTTTAGCTGGGAGGTGGGCATTCGGCTGCATACTTTAGATAAAAAAGCTAAAATTGCCTACCTGGAGGGCGACAAAACCCCTGCCGAGGCCAAAGCCGCAGGCTACACCGGCCTTGACTATCATTTTAGCGTGTATAAAGAGCACCCGGAATACATTGCTGAAGCCCACAAGTTAGGACTTACCATAAACGCGTGGACCGTTAACGACCGCGCCGAAATGCAAACCCTCATCAACCAAAAAGTAGCCTACATTACCACAAACGAACCCGAATTGCTGTTTGAGGTACTTGGAAAAAAGTAGTGAGATAAATAAAAATAACCAATGAATACATTACAACCCTGCCACGTGCTTTACCTTAGTAACAACAGCATCGGGAGTAATGGTATGCATTACATCGTCATAGCCTTCCACCTTTTTATTACCGTAGATAGAAGTAGGTAAAAAAGGATATTTTTCGCGGTCGGCGGTCAGGGCATTAGTGGCAGGCTGGTTAAAAGGCCCAAAGCCCGCATAAGGGTGCGTAGCGCCCCAAAGGCTAACCACATTAGTACCCTGCATGGCGGCCATGTGTGCATTGGCGCTGTCCATGCTCAGCATAACATCAAGGTGGCTTATAATTTTAAGTTCCTGTTTAAGGGTAAATTTACCTCCGGCCACAACCACAATATTAGGGCGGTCGGCAGCATATCTTTTCAGCACACTTCTTTCATCCTTACCACCGCCAAAAAGAAACAGCGTAGTAGCGCTATCGGCAGCAAGGCGGTCTATAACCTGCTGCATAAGCTCTTTAGGATATACTTTATTGCGGTGCTGTGCAAATGGGGCAATGCCTATCCATTTGCCGGTTTTAAGGCCGGTATTGCTGGTAATATCTTCAGTAAGTTCCTGCGGGGTCGCAAA
>JAZKDS010000381.1:18913-20989 GCA_040387455.1 Bacteroidota bacterium | reverse complement strand
CCGGGTATCCCAGCTGAGCAAACACATCGGCATGGCGCTGCACCACGAGTGGCATGGGCTCAATAACCTTATTTTTTAAAGCCGTAAGCCTGGCCCGTTCAGTACGCATTTTATCGGTAGTAGCTACAGCCTTGCCCCTAAAGGCAAAAAGGCGGGTAAGTACCTTGGTACGCATAACATTATGCAGGTCGGCCACCGCATTTACACGCAGGGCCTTCAGGTCTTTGTATAATTTAAGCAGGCCAAAAAAGCCTTTGTGGCGTTTGGTAAGGTCGGCTTCAAAAAAGCTCACATGGGGTATGCCGTCAAAAAAAGGCTTGTATTGCGCACGCGATACTATGGTAACCTTAACGTGTGCATGCTGCGCTATAAGCGCCCGTATAACGGGCACCGTCATGGCTACATCGCCCATGGCAGAAAGCCTTATAACAAGTATGTGTTTATACCCTTTAGCTGCCATGTATTACTTCTTGCCCTGGTATAGCACGGGGTTAAGTTCCTCGTCGTTATACATTTTCATTTGCTTGTACACCTTCATAAATTTGTTACCGTTTTCTATATCGGTAAGCAAATCATCAATGGCGGTGCTAAGGTCTTTTTTCTGCTCCAGCAAAATGTTTAGTTTATCCTGGCATTTTGCACGGTGCTCGGGCGTGGCTTCCTCACGGGTAGCCTCTTCCTTCATGTGGTATATTTTAAGGGCCAGTATGCTAAGGCGGTCTAAGGCCCAGGCCGGGCTTTCAGAGTTTATCTTAGCATCGGCTTTAGGCTGTACATCTTTATACTGCTCTAAAAAATAGCTGTCAATATACTCCACCATATCCGTACGCACCTGGTTGCTGGCATCAATTTTACGCTTAAGGTCAAGCGCTGCAACAGGGTCAATATTCGGGTCGCGCACAATATCTTCATAATGCCACTGCACGGTATCTACCCAGTTTTTAGCATATAGCAAATGCTCAATCTTATCCTTACGGAAAGGGTTGTTTATAGGCTGGTCAACACTGTCATACTGGTGATAGTCGTTTATGCTCTGTTCAAAAACAGGAAATGCAATGGCTGAAAACATATAATTATTTTTTTACAAATATAGTTTTAATACTTTTATGATGAAAAAAATAATCTTTTGGCAATATGACAGTACATTACCTCTCGGCAAACAACAGCATCCTCAACCATTTCCTGGCGCAGTTAAGAGATGTACAGGTGCAAAAAGACAGCATGCGTTTCCGCAAAAACATACACCGCACCGGCGAAATTATGGCCTACGAAATAAGCAAACTCCTTACCTATGCCCCGTGGGATGTTACCACGCCGCTGGGTATAAAAACCACGGCTGCCATACAAAATAAACTGGTGGTATGCAGCATACTGCGCGCCGGTCTGGCTTTGCATGAAGGGCTTATTTCTTTTTTTGACGATGCCGAAAACGGGTTCATTTCCGCTTACCGCTACCACCCAAACAATGATGATTATTTTGAGATAAAAGCCGACTATAAAGCCGTGCCGTCTATTGCAGGAAAAACCCTTATCCTGGCCGACCCCATGCTGGCCACAGGGCTGTCATTAGAAGCCGTGTACCAAAAACTTGTAGAAGATGAAAACCCCGACCAAGTGCACATAGCCGTGGTTATTGCCGCACCCGAGGGCATTGAATACCTGCAAAACCGGTTACCCGATACCTGCCACCTGTGGGTTGCCGATGCCGACAGCCACCTTAACGAAAAGAAATACATTGTGCCCGGCCTGGGCGACGCCGGCGATTTAGCCTATGGCGTAAAGTTATAACTGCATTATAAAAATAGCTGCTGCAATAAGTGTAATGCCTATTACAACACCTTCCCTAATCCATTTGCTGGGTTGCGCCTGTATGTAGTTTGCGGCCATAATGGCCACCGGCGCAAAGGTAAATGCTAAAAAACTGTTGTTTTTATGGTTAGAAAGCACATAAATGCCCGCTCCTATAAAAAACGAAAACAGTATTTTTTTGTGCGATGACTGCAGGTTGAGCGGCTTGCTGCTTATAGAAAAAATATAGGGAACCTTGATGCTACCAAGAGATCTTAATAATTTGCG
>JAZKDS010000381.1:17548-18903 GCA_040387455.1 Bacteroidota bacterium | reverse complement strand
TAGGGAACCACAAACAGCGCGGCCATAGCGGCATAAAGCGCCAGGGCTATATTTTGGTAAATATTGTCAAAATAGGTAAAGTCAAAACTAACGGTTAGCTGCTCCTGCACATGGCTAAAAAAACCATGTCCGGCTATAAGCCCCACCATAAAATAGATTACCGCTACCGTAAAAAAGGCAATAAGCGGAATAATCCAGTTACGGTAATCGCGCGAAACGTGAAATACAATAGACACAAACACCAGCAACAGGTAAATAATGCACCAAAAGTGGAAGATGGAGGCCGCAAATATCCAGAACGAGGCATCAAATATCTTTTCTTTTGGGGTAATAAGCGATTGCAGCGAGATAAGCCTGCGCAGCGCCAGCAGCAAAAAAAAGTTTGCCACAATAACATTGTTATTAGCTAATGTGGTATGAAACATGACTAAAAACAACAAAAAGAACAGCAATGCATAGGTGTTTGTTTTTGTAAGGGTATTCTTTATAGTAATGAACCCCGTTAAAAACAGAGATGCCCCTAAAAGCACTAACAGCCCCGCCTTTTCGGCAAATACAATGGGGCTGTTTGCCCATACCATATCTTTTAGCAGGTACATTGCATAGAACAAAATCAGGGCCGCGCCAATTAAAACGTAATTTATAGGCCTTGATTTACTAAAAATACTTGCTAACATGCGATTATTTTATACTTTTGCTACTGTAAATATAATACTTGTAAAAAAATGAAAACATTTTTTGAAGCTCTTGGATCGTTGTTTACCGATTTCCTTTTCATACCATTGGATTTCTTCCGTAAACTGGAACTTGATAACTGGTGGTTAGCCAACATCCTTACCTGGATATTTATCCTTACTGCATGTGCCGCTTTTTGGTACTGGATGAAGCAGTTAGCGATATTTAAAGCCAACAAAGAAGACGACCAGGATACCACGGCACATTCGTTCTTATCATAAGTCGAAACCGATATCCGTTCTATAATACATCTTATCAAAATGTAGCTTAGCTATGTTTTGGTAAGATTTTTTTATGGCCTCTTTAAAGTCAGCATCATATGATGTTACCGCTATAACGCGCCCGCCCGATGTTACCGCCTGCCCATCTTTCAGGGTAGTGCCTGCATGAAATGCAATAGAACCTTCTACATTTTCAAGGCCTGTTATTACATACCCCTTACCATAATCTTCAGGGTAGCCACCACTAACAAGCATAACGGTTGTAGCGCTGCGTTCGTCAATTTCAAACGTAGCTTCTTCAAGCGTTTGGTTTGCCATATGCCTAAAAATTTCAACAAGGTCACTTTTTAGCCTTGGTATAACCACCTCGGTTTCCGGGTCGCCCATACGCACGTTATA
>JAZKDS010000381.1:16303-17538 GCA_040387455.1 Bacteroidota bacterium | reverse complement strand
GCACCGGAGACACAGCACCCATACCGCCCGTGTTAAGGCCGGTATCGCCTTCGCCTATGCGCTTGTAGTCTTTTGCGGTAGGCAGCAGCTTATAGCTTTTACCATCGGTAAGTACAAATACGCTCAGTTCAATGCCATCTAAAAACTCTTCTATTACTACTTTAGTGCTGGCTGCGCCAAATTTCTCGCCTACAAGCATGTTCCTTAGCTCCTGCTGCGCTTCTTCAAGCGTGGGCAGTATCAATACACCTTTGCCTGCTGCAAGGCCATCTGCCTTTAGTACATAAGGCGCTTTTAGCGTTTCCAGGAATTTACAGCCTTCTTCTACCGTTTCTTTGGTAAAGCTGTCATATGCCGCCGTAGGGATGTTATTTTTTATAAGGAACTTCTTGGCAAACTCCTTGCTGCCCTCCAGCTCTGCACCGTGTTTAGACGGGCCTATAACGGGTATATGGGCCAGCTGCGCGTCGTTCTTAAAAAAGTCATGTATACCCTTAACCAATGGGTCTTCGGGGCCTACAACCACCATATCAATTGCTTTATCAAGCGCGGTTTGCTTTACGGCATCAAAATCAGTCGGGGCTATGTTTATGTTTGTGGCTATACCTGCAGTACCCGCATTACCGGGTGCCACATAAAGGTTAGTGCAAAGTGGGCTCTGAAGCATTTTCCATGCAAGGGCGTGTTCGCGGCCTCCTGAGCCAAGTAGTAAAATATTCATGTTGTTGTATTGTTTTGTAGTTGTGCAAAGGTAACTATTAAAAGGCTTTTTCTTCGCCCATAAATATATTTACCACCGTTTGAATTATAATCTTTATGTCCAGCAGCATCGACCAGTTTTCTATATAAAACACATCATACCTAATGCGGTTTTGCATTTCGGCATCGCTGTTAATATCGCCACGGTAGCCGCTAACCTGTGCCAGACCGGTAATGCCGGGCTTAACGTTAAGGCGGTCCATAAATTTATGAATATGGTCTTTATACTGGTTGTGGTGGCCCCATATTTTTGGCCTTGGGCCAGATACTGACATGTGGCCCAGCAGCACGTTTATAAACTGCGGCATTTCGTCAAGGCTGGTTTTGCGCAAAAACTTGCCCGCTTTAGTAATGCGCGGGTCGTTTTTAACGGTTACTTTTCCATCGCTGTTGTTTACCTGCATAGAGCGGAATTTATAACACCAAAACTCTGTGCCGTTATGACCCACACGTATTTGTTTAAAGAATACAGGCCC
>JAZKDS010000381.1:14043-16293 GCA_040387455.1 Bacteroidota bacterium | reverse complement strand
TTTTATAAAGAAGGCCACAAGGGGTACAAGCCATGAAAACACAAAGACAATTACCAATGATGAAAATATAATGTCAAAAATACGTTTGCCAATGCGTGCCGGCGGATTATCAAGTGGGGTGTTTTGTGCCGCCAGTATCGGGAAGCCTTCATAATAATCTACCTGCAGTGCCCTTGGGTATATATCGTGCCCATCGGGTATAAACTTTAAGGCAATACCGCTGCGCCCGGCAAATGCCGTAAGCTTGTGAACCTGTGTAGTAGTTACCTGAGACAGTGCACAAAAAATGGTATCTACCGTGTTGTTGCTTGCATACTGAAGGGCTTCGCCCACATATTTAGCACCGTTACCCGATGAAAACACACTTAAAAAATTACCCGATTTTAGTACTACCGAAAGGTTTTTTACATCATGCTCTGCACCTATAACAATATAACTGCCCGCACCGCGCACTGGTACCGTTTTAATAAGCCTGTAGGCTACTATTTTAAAAAATACGCAACACGCCATGGTAATGCTTATGTAGGTGCAAAGCGCCTCAGTATTAAAAACGGCCCGCTTTACAAATACAAAAAATCCTGCTGCGCACAGGCCAAAAAACACCGCCTGTTTTATTATCTTACCTACAATCTGCATAGCACCTGTATAACGGTACACTTCATAATACCTGCTAAAATAGCCGGTTATAAGCCAGCTGGCCGCAAGATAGGCCATAAGGTGCAGCATGTTTACTGCCAGCCCGCTAAACAGCGCAAGGCCTGTTACTGCAACGGCAGCAACATCAAGCGTTATGTTTAACGGCTTTATATAATAAGCTGCCTGGCTTTGTTGTTCAGCGCTTTTCATATTATTTTATAAACCCGGAAAAATCTTTATGGTCTTCTTTAAGCAGCTCTTCCTTGCTTAAGGACTTAAAATACTCGTAAGTAATCTTCATACCCTCTCCTCTTGTGGTTTTGGCTTCCCAGCCCAGCAGTTTTTTTGCAAGGCTTATATCGGGCTGGCGCTGCAGCGGATCGTTAACCGGCAGTGGCCTGTACACTATTTTTTGTTTAGTGCCTGTTAGCTTAATGATCTCTTCAGCAAAATCTTTCAGTGAGATTTCATCCGGGTTACCCACATTCACCGGATAAGCATAATCGCTGTGCAGCAACCTGAAAATGCCTTCTATCTGGTCGTCTACATAACAAAACGAACGTGTTTGCATGCCATCGCCAAAAATGGTTAGGTCTTCACCCCTTAAGGCCTGGCCAATAAATGCCGGTATAACCCGGCCATCGTTTAAACGCATGCGGGGGCCGTAGGTATTAAATATCCTTACAATCCTTACCTCAACACCATGAAACGTGTGGTAGGCCATTGTTATAGACTCCTGAAAGCGCTTGGCCTCATCATACACGCCACGCGGGCCTATAGTATTTACATTGCCATAATAATCTTCGGTTTGCGGATGCACCAAGGGGTCACCATACACCTCAGATGTGCTGGCTATAAGTATGCGCGCGTTTTTGGCTTTAGCCACGCCCAGCAGGTTGTGCGTGCCTAAAGAGCCCACCTTAAGTGTTTGTATGGGTATCTTTAAATAATCTATAGGGCTGGCCGGCGATGCAAAGTGCAGTATGTAATCAAGGTCGCCCGGAACGTGTACAAATTTTGACACATCGTGGTTATAAAACTCAAAATTTTCGAGCTTAAAAAGGTGTTCAATATTTTTAAGGTCGCCGGTTATCAGGTTGTCCATACCTATAACATAATAGCCCTCATTAATAAACCTGTCGCACAAATGCGAACCCAAAAAACCCGCAGCTCCTGTTATAAGTATTCTTTTCATTTAGAGTGTTTTATAAAACCCGAAGGTTTCAAATCGTTAAAAAGGCAATAAAAAAGTGTAAAGAAAACCACGCCCTTTTGCCTCCATAAAAATGATTCGGTCAAAAATAAGCTTATCATAAGTATTGCAAAAGCAATATGTATAAAATATTTACCCTCTAAGGCTTTTTTAAGATTGTACAGCACTAAAATCAAAACCAGCAAGAGGCCCGCAAAGCCAAGGTCGGCATAGGCTTCCATGTACTGGTTATGAAAGTTAAGTTTATTGTAGGGTACGTTTTCCCACCCTGCATGCAGCGTATTATGCTGTTTAGCAACCTGTGTTACCTTGTTAGCCGATGTGTTTAATCCGGCTCCGGTGGCAAAAAACAGGCTGTCTGTACTCATATCCTTTAGTACCCTTGCGCGGTATATCCTAAA
>JAZKDS010000381.1:0-14033 GCA_040387455.1 Bacteroidota bacterium | reverse complement strand
CCCAGGTCGGCATAGGCCTCCATATACTGGTTATGAAAGTTAAGCTTGTTATAAGGCACTATCTCCCAGCCACTGTGCAGCGTGTTGTGCTTATGGGCAATCTGGGTAACCTGCATGCCCGATGTATTGAGCCCGCTACCGGTAAGTACAAAAGTGCCTTCCTGGCTCATTTCGGTCAGCACGCGCGCACGGTATACCCTAAAAGAAATACCATTAAAATAATCGGTTGTATCAAACACAGGCTTGTTCAGGGCCTCCTGCAAAGATACTATGTGTTTATCATGCTCCTGCTTGCTTAAAGGTTGCCAGCGCTCTGTAAGGTTGCCAAAAAGTATAAACCCGGCACCTGCCACACAAAACAGGCCTATAAGCAGCCATCTGGTTTTTTTTAAAAGCCCGCTGTAAAACAGGTAGTAAAGGCACACAATGGCCACATCGGTAAGTATGATGCTTTTTTTAGAAAGCAGCATAACCATGCACAACATAAATATGGTTGCTACATAACCCCAGTAGGTCTTTTTTTCCTGAACCAGGAAGAAAAACAACGCTAACGAAAAAAAGGTAGCCAGGTAAATGGATATTTTTTCTGAAGCCAGCTCGTTATAAAAAAACACAGCCGGGTTACCCTCAAGCGCATAGCGCACCAGGGCACGGCCCACCAGGTAAATGCCAAACAGGCACATGGCAAAGCTAAAATTTTTGAGTATGGCATTAAGGCTGCTAAAGCGCAGGTGGCGGTTAAAGCAAAAGGCAAGTGGCAAAAACAGCAAAGCGGCCTCTTTAGCCAGTGCTGTGGCCGACACTTTAAGATCGTGCGTCCAGAGCAATGATAGCGCCATTAGGGCATAGAGCGCCATGGGGAGGGCCATGGCCGTGGTAAAGCTAAAGGTGCTGCGGCGTGCCGAAAGCAGGCTGAAAAGCACAAAGCATATTACTGCAAAACTGCTGTAGGCATGCTCCATGGGTATAGTTATGGCAACGAGCGATATAAAAAAAACAAGCGATTTTTTGCCTGGGGCGAGCCCTATCCTTCGTAACAGGATGTTTCTGGTAAAAATATCATTTTGTGCCATTTGTGTTTTTTTAACCTTTGTTCCTTAACTATATAATCCCGCTGTTCTTTTTAACATCCCAATATATGTCCTGAAGGTCTTTTATAGTTTTATTTAAATTATAGCTGGCTTCAAACTTTGTTTTTGAATTAGCCGAAAAACTATCCTGCAACTCTTTATTGTTTAAAAGTTCCAAAATTTTTTCTGCATAATCTACGGGATTTTCTGTTGCAATCACAAAACCATTATATTCATTGGAAACCAAGTCTTTATTGCCATCGCAATTACTCACTACGCTTGGCTTGCCTAATGCCAGGCTTTCTATAATAGCATACGGAAGCCCCTCATAACGGGCTGTAGAGATATATAGCTGTGCAGCTTTTACTATATTAAAAGTGTTTTCTCTTTCTGTCCAGGCTACCATGGTAACGTTGTCTTTAATGCCCAGGGTGTTTATAATGTGCAGCAAGCCTTCTACCTGCCCCTGCTCTTTTCCTACGCCTAACAGCACCAAATGAATATCACGGTGCTTTTTTACTTCGTTAACAGCATGCAGCATCAATTCCAGGTTTTTTTGATAGCCGGGCCTGCCTATGGTACAAATATAACTGTCTGGCCAGGTTTTAGGTATTGTGAGCGGATGTATTGTATCTATAGGCAATATACTGTTGTTAAACAGTATTGCATTTTTATCATTAAAACCCACTTCTTTAGTACCCCTTTCCATTTCTGACGGCGAAGATGCTAACAAAGTGCTGCCTTTTACAAATAATTTTTCAATGCCTAAAAAAATGGCTCTTTTAACCTTACTTGTGGTGCTAAGGTAAGAAAATGCTTGAGGGGTAAACAATACCGGGGTGCCTGTAAGTTTAGCTACTACCCTTCCAATAATACCCCCTTTAGCGCTATGGCAGTGTATGAGGTCTGGCTTTTCTTTTTTGACGATGCGGTATGCCTTAAGTATCGACTTAAAATCTGATAATGGTTTTATATCTCTATAAAGCGGTAAGCGATAATCAGCAACAGGTTGCCCTGATACATCAAGAAAAGGCTTTTGTGTATCAAATAGTCCATGGATAACAATGTTTTCAAATATATTGTTATCTATATTACCTATAATGAGGCGTACTGAAACATCAACCCCAGTTGTAGAAAGTGCTATATGCGCAACTTTAATCTTTGTCATAACCGGCATTTACAGGTATTAGCAAAATGGCCACGAAGATACTAAAAATATAACAGCCCATTTGACGATGCAATACATTTTCTACTAACATAAAAAGTGTAAGGCCTAAAGCTATGGCTGCCAATGCGAAGCTTTTTTTTACATAAATAAACAGCCACCCCATGAATGCCACCAATAATAAAAACCCCGGCAGGCCATGTACAAGCATAAAATCATTAAACTGGTTATGGCTGTTAAACCTGGTTTCTAAATAATACTCTTTTTTACTGGGTTTACTTATTTTTTGGTCAAAGCATTGTACATAATAATCCTGCACTTTATTGTTGTTACAAAAACCCACTATATAATTATAATCAGGCCGTTCCAGCATATGCCAGGCACAATTCCATATAACAAAGCGGGGCTCATAATCTATGGCAGTTGCTACAGATTCATTTACAAAAAACCGTTTTGAAAGATTACCGCTAAAAAATATAAAGACCGTAAGAAGGCACGCCATGGCACCCAATAGTGCTATACGGCCTTTTACAGGTATTTTGCTGTAAAAAAACAAATATACTATTGAAATAATAGCCAATGAAAGCAATGAAAGCCGTGCTGCAATACAAATTATAAAACAAACAGCCACCGCTGCCGCTGCACGAAGAGCCCATTTGTAGCGCGGTAAAGACGGAATAAGATGCAGGCAAAGCATAACCCCGGCAAGAGCGTAAAAGCCTGCATAAGGGCGCTCAAGCACCAAAAGCTTATTTACCTCTGCCCCCGTATTAAAAGGCAGCATACCAAATTTTGCAAAGTAAACCCCGAACAAAACAAAGCTGACCAGTATAGTGGCAAATATACTGAGCAGCAGCGACAGTTTTATTACAAGGCTATTGGTTACCCGCGTAAATAGTATGGGCAGGAGCATTATTATAAAAAGCTTGTTATAAAAATTAAACTCCGTAAAAAGGCTTTGGCTAATAGCGCCCTTAATAAAGATATATGCCATAAGTGCATACAAAATAAGTAAAGGCGTTTTTTTTAAGGCATTTATACGGGAATCTTTATAACCTATAATAAAAAAAACAATTATAACTGGTAGTATAATATTGGGCAGGGCCCTGCTAAAAGGTACCATTACAATAAGCAGCGCCACTAAATAATTATATATCTTATTAAGATGCTGTTTCATAGTTAATGCGATTTTCTTTTTAAGAATTGTATTATGCCAAGAGGCATAACATATAAAGCTGCGTTGCGCAACAAACCATATATGGGATAAAAACCAAAATAAAAATGATGCAGTATAACCTTTATACGGCTGGCAACCTGTTGCTTTCTGCGCGAAAGTGATATACCGCCAGGGTTAATTTCTATCTTAACTAAAAACTCATCGACATTAACCGCCTGGTATTTATTAACAATGCTAAAAAACAGGGCATAATCCTCCGCCGATTTATAATTATAAGAATAATATCCTGCTTCGTGCACTGCCTGGGCATTAAACATTACTGTGGGATGTATAAACATAGCGTTGAGATACATACGTTTTTTAATCGAACTATAATCAGAGGGCATCTTGATATTATATAAAAAATTGCCCTGCATATCTACCGCTATCACGTTAGAACCTACAAGCTTTACATCAGGATGGCTTTCCATGTAGGTTTCCTGTATATAAAAACGTTTCCCTATACAGGTATCGCCACAATCAAGCCGTGCCATATAGGTATAACCATCTTTAACAATTTGTTTTGCTCCGGTATTCATGGCATGCTCTATGCCTTTATTTTGCGGCAGGTATATAAACCTTATATTTCCCTGGGCTTTAAAGGCGGTATTTATAGCATTTTCATCAAACTTTATAGCGCTTCCGTCATCTACTATAACCACATCTATATGCTCTTCAGGGTGTATTGAGTTTAATGAAGCTATAAGGCCCTCAGGATTATTATAATGCGGTATCAGGAGTGCTGTTTTGTTCATCTGTTTCATTATTAGCTTGAGGTGAAATTTTAATTAATATGGCAGCACAAATCCAAAAGCCATATATCCGGAAGGTATCTACCTGGAGCCAGTTAATACAAAATCCTGTAAAAGATATAAGTAGTATAAGTGCCAGTATTTTTTTATCTCCTGTTGCTGTTTTTAAAAGTTGGCGCGCCCTCAGCCATAAAAGGCCGGCAAAAGCAATAAACAGGCCTGTGCCAATAAAGCCGGTTTCTGCAAGCAGCCGCGTATAAATATTATATCCCGGCGGAAAAGATTTCTCGGCCTGATTGCGGTAAAATATAACAAATTCATAATTATCTCTTGTGGCCCATAGCGGGTAGTGAAACCTTGAGTGGTATGACTGTTGCCCAAAGCCTACTCCTGTTACGGGGTTTTCTTTAAAAACCTGCAGTGAAGCATATTGCATGCCAAAACGTGATTTATTAGAAACATCAGTCTTTAGATTACCTGAAAAGTTTAGCGATTCCAGCTTTTTCTCTACAGAATATATAATTTTTTCTGCATTTATGGCAAGTACAGCAATAATACCCACGGCAGCAAACATACTTATGTATATAATGTACTGCCTGTACTTTTTTGAGCGGTACAGTATCGAGAAAAAAATAGCCAACTGTATAAATATTACTAACAATGCGGTTCTAGAGCCTGAAAAATAGGTTAGTATAATGACCAGCACCATAGGTATAAACTTTAGCCTGCTGCTTTCTGTAAGTACGTAACTAAACATCCATCCGGCAACGGTAATTAAGTATATGGCTAAAAAAGGCGGTTCAAACGCTATTGATGATATCCTGTTTGCATGATAAATTACATCAAGAAAAGGAAAATAATCAAAAATACTGAGCAAATGCCTGGCAGCATTGATATGAAAAACAACCACAAGTGTTTCAAAAAACCCGTATACAGAGGCAAACACGAGCGAACAAAGCAACACTTTTCTAATTTTAAGCAAAATTTCTTTTGTGGTCATTGCAATAATTACATTCCAATACACAAGAAAAAATATAAATGTGCTGATTAAAAGTGAGATGTACTGCCTTACAAAGCGGCTAATGCCAGATGTTTGTTTAAAATAGTTTTGTAAAACAGTAGGAAAATTAATAAGGGTAGCAACAATGCACCATGCTAAAAATACCAGCAATAGTTTAAAATACGGACTCTTTACAGGCACATTAACTTTACCAGATGCCAGGAGTACTAAAAACGCAGGCAATAAAAAAAAGGCGGCAGATTCATCCTTATACTCCCCCATAAAAGATAAACCCTTAAAATCATTAAAGGGGATAAAAAAGAGGCCAATAAAAAAAAGCCATGTATATATTTTTTTAAGCGTCATGGTGTATACTGCCTGTTTTGGTTTTATTTATTTTATAAACCGGTATAAGTACACTTACCTTATGCACGGGCCACATCTTTTATTTGTTTATTAGAAAAATAGTACATGCCCAAATCAATAATAAAGTGTGTTATTATAAGTGCTATAGCTGTGCCAATATAACTATATAAGCCGGTAAGCACAATGTTTAAAACTACATTACTAATAGCTGCAACAAATATAACCCTAAAGTATAAATTGTCTTTGCCCAAGGTTAGCAGTACCTGCTTGCCAAACATATTGTCTACAAAAGATGCCATGGGTATAAGCAACAGTATCCTGAATATAAGAATACTATTTTCCATACCCGACCCAAAAAGAGTTTTTATAATAAACCCTGAAAATATAAATAAGGGCACCATGGCAACCATGTATAATAACGACCCTATAATAGTAATACGCACAATAGTTGCATAGGTTTTTTTCTTATCAATGATAATTTCTTTTGCAAAAAACGGAAATAGTGACAAGGTTAATGGCGTAAATATATTGCCTATGGCACGAGCAAGCTTTTCTGCAGAAGCAAAATAGGCTACAGTAGCATTACCCGCTATAAAGCCAAGTAACAGGGTATTAGTATTCGTAAATAATGATATTTTGAGTTCCGATAAAAACAGGAAACGCCCTAACAGTAATTGCTCTTTAACGCGATGCATAGGTAGTCTTTTTATAGACACTTTAAAGTATTTAATTGCATAAATTAATGATATACTGCCCCCTGTAATAAAACCTCCGGCTGTTAACAGGGCTGCAAGCCACAAATCCTGAGGGTTTTTTACAAAAAAAAACATTCCTGCGGTAAAAACAAGTTTCGAAATAACATTTATCAGGGTTGCCTCTTTTACTTTTTGCAGTCCCTGAAAAAACCATCCTGGAAAAATACTGTACCCTACCACATTGCCAAAAGTTATAAAATAAATAAGGCTATGCTGCCTAAAATAGGGTACTGAGAGAATAACTATTGTAAGCAGAATAAAGCTTATACTCAGCAAAATTATCTTAGTATGCATTACCTCATTAAAGATATTGTGTATCTTTTTAATATCATTACTGTGTATAGATATCTCTTTAGTGGCCGACATATTAAAGCTATATTCTGTCAATATTAGAAAATAGTTAATAAAGGCTGTCGCAAACATTAAGAGGCCAAAAGACTCCACACCCAATATCCTTATAAGGTATGGGTAGGTTAGTAAGGGCAATATCATATTAACCATCTGAAGGACACTTAAAGAAAAAAAGCTTTTTAGAACTGCTTTCTTGTCCGGGGCCTTTAAAAAAAATTTTATCTTTTTAATCATAACAATCAGCAGCTATAGCATCCTGCCATTCTCTTATTTCTAAACCAAACACCTGTTTTATCTTACTTTTATCCATTACACAATATTTTGGTCTTTTGGCCAGTGTAGATACCCTAGTAGAAACAGATTTATAGTTTAAGGTAATGTTGTTTACTTCAAATATTTTTTGGCAAAACCATAACACGTGGCCTGCCTTTGGTTACTAAAAAGGTATATGCCAAAGGCATTAATACCGCTTTCTATTATTTTTATAACAGCCCAGGCAAGGTCATGTGCATTGCTAGGTTTGCCTGTCAGGTTGTTTACAACACTAAGCTCATGACGCTCTTTGCTTAGCCTTATGGTTCTCATAAATTATACGCAAATTCAGTATATACCCATGATGTCCTTATTATTATATACTGGGTCATTGCAGCCATTATGGCCAGTTCTCTATCCCGTTTGGTTTGTGCATATACCCCTGTGGTGCCGAGGCATCTTCTTCGGTATAAGGGGTTTGCTTATTTCCGTCAAAAATCGGTACTTATGTGTATTAATACATCCGTGCCCTTTACAAGCTTCTGCCAGGTTTTTAGCTCCGGTAACATTTACTGCAATGGCACTTTCTATATCACTTTCGGCTTTGTGTACTATGGTATATGCTGCGGCATTAATACAATAATTTGGTTTTAACAGCCTGACCCAACTTACCCAAAGCCCCGGTTACTAATATAGCCTTATTTGCCATGATGAATAACTTTATATATTTTGCAGCATTTTATTATGCTATTTGGCGCTTAAGAGATTTTTTTTTATAAAACCTCCTGAATTTTAAAATACTTATAAATATCAATACAAAAAGAAAGGGTATAATAAATTTCTTTTTGCCCGAAGTAATACCCTCTTTTACTATATTAGGCACTATAGAGGCAGGTTTTATAATTTCAATATAATCCTGTTTTTTTATCCTGTTATCAGCTTGTTCTCTTAATAGCCTGTTCTTAATGTTAAAAAGTTCATTAATTTGTGTATTATCATTATAATATATAAGCCCTGATGATTTGTTTCTTGCCCCTTTACTAAAATTACTAACTACCGAATCTATTTGTTTAATCATTTGGTCGTTAGCACGCAGTTTAATCTCATTGTTTGAGATATACTCTTGTTGCATTTCAACAAAATAAGGATTTGCATTAAAATGCTTAAGCAGCGGCTCAATAATATCTTTTTCTAAAGCAGTACCGTGTGTATTAATAGTTAACATGTGTACTTTATAATTTCTGCCGGTAGCATCTTCTTCAAGCACTTTTTTAACATCACCTTGTTCAGCAATCAACCTAAAAACCTCAAATTTCCTGTTTGTTTTTTCAGGGTCATTATCATCTAAAAAATTATAAATATCTATAACAGGCTCAATATCGACAGAGTTAAATTTTTTAGGTGATTTAATTCCTAGTGATTTAAAATAAATTGAATCTCCTTCTGCAATTTTAGAGTTAAGATGTTCTACCTCTTCATACAAATAATTAACACTTTCAAAATTAGGAATAACAAAAACTTTATGGCTGTAGGTTTTTGTACCACTATCTAAATAAACACCCAAGCCAGCCCCTGTTATTATAATAACAGCAAGTAATATAATATTGCGTTGTATAAAAAGTATGCCGTCAAAAAGAGAATCATTTGCGCGGGCATAATATCTCTTCATTTGCCTTGAAATTTGTGTAAGGTCTACCTCTTTATTGTTGTCTTGCTCGTTTTGTGCCATTGATTATTTTATATTAAAAATTTGCTCTAAAATTTTTATGGTTATTAGGTAAGTAGGTTTAACGCCTGTGGTGCCCAAGCCGCCGCTGGCCAGTGTGCTGCCCGTTTCAAGCGGATTATCCGATGCATAATAAGCATAGCGCACCTTAACATCGGGGTTAATGCTCTTGCGTATTTTACTGGCGCTTTGTATGGCTTTTTGGTAATAAGCACCTTCCATTTCAAGGCCAATAACGCCCCAGGTACTCTCGTTAAAAAACTTAAGCAGGTCGCGGTTTTGTAATGATGTGCCCAGCACGCTAACCATAGGGCCGCTGTATACCGGTATGCCCTGGCCTTCAAAAAGATCTGCTGTAAGCTCGTTTACAAACGGGTAATTATCTCCCGTGCCCTCATTTATATGTGCCGAAGGTATCATAATGTCGCCTTTGCTTCCTTCAAGAATACCCGCCTTGCCCATTATTGATACTGATTGTACATCAAGCAATGTTTTGTGCCCATCTTCTTTATAAGGCTTCAGGAGCTCGTCTATGGTCTCATAAGCTTGCTCGCCAAAGGCATAGTCCATAACTACAATAACGGGCCTGTTATCGCCTGTTACTGCCTTAGGGAAAGCCGTTTTGGCAAAGTCTATCTTCTCTGTGTCAAATATCTGTACATCTATATTAGTTCCTGATGTATCGGGCATATAAATCATACCATTTTTAAGGGCTACATCCTGCACTTTATCCCTCAGGGGATCGTTACCTCTTTTGCTCAGCTCCTCATAAATATCAAAGTCGGTTTTGTCTTTAAATTTTGCTTTTAGCAGCACCGGTGCAAAAATAGAATTCATAACACTGTGCATGTTTGCACTGATAATATGTATAGGGCGCTCCAGCAGGCCGTTTTGCTTAAGCACCGCCTTGATGTTGTTTGCCCATATCTCGCCATGAATGTGGTGACCCAGCCTTTCCTGCAATATGGGGCTAAAAGTAATGGTGCGTTTTCCGCTGCCCAAAGCCTCTTCTATAGCCAGCTTGCCCAGCCAGTAAATTACGTGCAAAAACCTGTCTGGGGCTGCTTTTGTACCAAAGGCATCATAAATATCGGTAATCTCGGCAAAGGTGCGGCCCAATACATTGCTTACGTGGCTAATGGCTCGTTCGCGCTCTTCCAGTGCAAGCTTTCCTTCAGTGGCTATTACCTGCTCCAGTTTAACCCAGTCGCGGGCAATTTCGCCATTATCATCTATAAGCACACGGCTCTTTATCTTTTCTGCTTCAATAAAAATAAAGGTAAGGTGTGTAAGTATATCATAAATATCGCTGCGCCCGCGGGTTATTTCCACGTTCATCTGCTCAAGGTTAATAAAACGGCATTGCTCTATACCCTCCGGCAGGCGCTCTATAACATACAGCAACCCGCTGAGTTCGGCTTTTTCTTCGGCAATAGAACCATAAATTTCGGGCCTCAGCAGCAACAAAGCTTCACGGAGGTTATCTCCACTAACGCCCATGGGCTTATAAAAGCCCCTGTTAAACAGGTGGCGCATGGTTATGTACAAACGCTCAATAGCAGCAGAAGACTCCTGCGCGCGCGAACGTGTTATGTTTTTAATATTTTGCATAAAATACAATTTAAGGCAAATGTAGTTTTTTTATTTTAGTTGGTTAAAGTCATGTTAATGGCAGGCCTTATAAAGTAGCCCTGGTGCCGTGCCCATGTATTGCGTTGCAGCTTGTGCCATTTGTCGCTAAAAAAATAGGTAGTGGCCCGCAGCACATCGTTAAGATATACATCGGGTGCCGGGGTAAGCACACGGTCTTTTTTATCGGCTATTTTGAGCGCGCCATCTTCAATAGCGCCGGTAGCCTCATAGCCATACATGTTCTCATCTACCTTAAGCCATTCATAGCCCACAATAACGCCTTCTTTAGGCAAGGCAAGGTTATATACAGAAAGCTCTACTTTTGTAGCTCTACTGCCGCTTTTTGCCTTTGCCATAATGCCATTGGGCACCAGTTCTTCGCCCGGCAGGCTGTCGGCTCCCATTTTGTATAAGTGTAGTTTAAAATTGCCGCCGCTTTTAGTTTTGTTGCGGGTATGCACGGTAACGCTTTGTATATAGGGTGTTGTTGTGTAGCTTTCTTCCCAGCAAAAATGCGTTGCAATCATGGTCGATTCCGGTGTGTAAGGCCATAGCAGCGCTTTTTTGCGTGTGCCGCCGCCTACCGTAACCGCTTTACTTTGCTGCCGGGCGGCAACAATCACTTCTTTAATACCGCCGGTTATCTTTATGCTGTCGGCAGCGGTTTTTTCCTGCGCGGATAGCAACAGGCCCGTAAGAAGGAAAAAGTAAAGGTATTTCATTAAGGCAGGTTTTAGGAGATGTATATAAGAGGTTAGCTGTCCTTTATCTGTCAGTACATTATATTAATTTGATAACGTAATATTAATGGCAGGCACAAACCACATGCCATCGTGCATGGCCCACTCGTTCATCCCGAATTTATGCCACATGCCCAGGCGCCAATAGCCTATGGCTTCGGGCACATCGTTACGGTAAATATCGGGTGCATAAACCATGGCGCGGTCTCTTTTTTTAGCCATAATAACTTCACCGTTTTCATAGCTGCCGGTACCCTCGTAAGGATATAGGTTGCTGCTGTCTTTAAGCCATTCATAGCTTACAATAAGCCCGCCTTTGGGCATGGTTATTTTATAGGTGCTAAGGTCTGCCCGGCACTTCCTGTTGCCGCGTTTTGCCTGCACAAGTATGCCATCGGGTACCAGTTCTTCTGCCGGAAGGCTATCCGGGCCCATGGTATACAAGTGTATTTTAAACGATGCCACTGCTTTAGACCTGTTGCGGGTATATACCTCAACGTTCTGCAAGTAGGGGGTTGCTGCATAGGCCTCTTTGTAAATAAAAAGCTTGCCCAGCATATCCCAATCGTTGCTGCAGGGCTGTAAAATAGCGTCTTTGCGGCTGGCATTGCCTATAGTAATATCATGGCTGTGTTTAGCTGCGGCTATTTCTACATTATCAATGGCTGTAGTATCTGTAACTATAGTGTCTGTAGCTACCTGCGCATTAAGCGATAAGGATAGTAAAAGCAAGGCGTATAAGTGCTTCATTTATAAGGTGTTTAGTGCATCTGCTATTTTACGGTCGTTACTTAGCCTGGGTAGCTTGTTTTGCCCTCCCAGCCTGCCTATTGATTTCATATACTCCTGAAAGCCATTTTGTGCCACAGGCGTAATAACCAGTGTGCGCAGTACATTACCGGCTATCAAATCGTCATAATATACATTTTGTGTACGCATGGCGGCATCAATGCTCAGGGCAAAGGCATCTAAATCTTTAGGCGCTTTTTCAAACTCTATAAACCATTCGTGGTACGGCAACCCACCATCGGGTGTTATTTGTGGGGCTACAGTAAACTCATTTACGGTAATATCTGTACCCTGCATGGCCTCATTAAGAGCGCTTTCTACCTCTTTGCCTATAACGTGCTCGCCAAAGGCCGATATGTAGTGCTTTATCCTGCCGGTAACCACCACACGGTAGGGCGCTACAGAGGTAAACGCAACAGTATCGCCAATGTTGTAAGCCCACAGCCCTGCATTGGTAGAAATAATAAGCACATAGTTTATATCCTTCTCCACTTCGCCTATGGTGTAGCGGCGCGGATTTTCGGTAAAAAATTCGTCGGCTTTTATAAACTCATAAAATATGCCTGCATTAAGCAGCAGCAGCATACCCTTTTCTTTCTGGCTGTCCTGATAGGCAAAAAAGCCCTCGCTTGCCGGAAATAACTCTATACTGTCTACCCTGCGGCCTATAAGGCTTTCAAACTTGGCACGATAGGGCTCATAGTTTACCCCACCATATATAAACAGGTTAAAGTTTTTAAAGATATCGCCCACCGGTTTACCTGCCTTTTGGTGCAGCTTTTCAAAATACATCTGTACCCAGCTGGGTATGCCCGATATAACACTCATATCCTGGTTAATGGTTTCGGCCACAATGGCGTCTACCTTGGTTTCCCAGTCGTCTATAATATTGGTTTCCCAGCTGGGCATGCGGTTTTTTTGCAGGTAGGCCGGCACATAGTGCGCCACGATACCGCTAAGGCGGCCCAGCTTAACGCCGTTTTTTTCGGTCAGCTCAGGGCTGCCCTGCAAAAATATCATTTTACCGTCTACAAAAGCGGCCTTACCGGTTTCATAGATGTAAGCCAGTATGGCATTACGAGCCGCTTCTATATGATAGGGCATGCTTTCTTTAGTAAGCGGAATGTATTTTGCCCCGCTTGTAGTGCCCGATGTCTTGGCGAAATACAGCGGTTTGCCCGGCCACAAAATATTGCTGTCGCCATGCACCACCTTATCTACATAGGGTTTAAGCGCCTCATAATCCCTAACAGGGACTTTAGCCGCAAAATCAGTATAGGATGTTATGTTTTCAAAACCGTGGTCTTTTCCAAACTCAGTAGTTTTGGCCTGGGCCAAAAGGCCTTCAAAAACCTTTTGTTGTGTAGCCACAGGGTTTTGCACCCACTTTTGGGTTTTGCCGTGAATTATCCTGGCGAATATTTTAGCTCCAAATGTTTTTAAAGACATTGGTATGGGGTGTTAATTATCAAATCTTTTTTTTATGGCACGCTCTGTAGTTATAAGAAGGTAACCCGCGCTAATAAGTAAGCCAACCGTGCCTGCGCCGGTTATCAGGGGTATATCGGCACCAAACAAACCCAAAGCCAGGCCCATAAGCAATAACGCACCACCGGACCTTATCATCTGCAATGCAGAATATTTTTGGGCAAAAACCCAGCGTTCCTGAGATTTCATAGAAGAACCCGTACGGTAGCCATAGAGCCAGTTAATGGTTTTTGGCGGCCATTTGTACATGATAAAGCCCATAATTAAAAAGACCAGGCCACAAATTACAGCTACATTGCCAAAATAGTTTTCCATCATTCAAAATCAATAAATTGGGTTGGGTTAATAGGGTAACCGTCTTTCCAGAGCTCAAAACGCAGCTGTGTGCCCGCCTGGGCCAGCACCTCGCCGCTTTTTACAATATCGCCCTGCTCTTTAGTAAGCGATGCCGCCTTTTTATATACCGATATAATACCATCGTTATGGCGCACAATTATTACGTTGCCGTTAGTAGGTGTCCAGTCGGCCAGTATAACCGTACCGGCAGCAATGGCCTTAACAGGCGTGTTTGCAGCCAGTGCCACCTCTACAGCATAATGCTTTTTACTGGCGTTATAGGGCTCTGTAATATGCCCCTGCACCGGTGCAAAAAGTACCTGAGTTACGCGGGGCTGTGCTTTTTCAAACAGGTTATATTTGAATGCCGCTTAATTTCAGTACGATTTTCCAGT
>JAZKDS010000380.1:0-10033 GCA_040387455.1 Bacteroidota bacterium | reverse complement strand
TTTTTGGCATCTCAATTAACATGGTTACACTTTTTGCACTAGTACTGGCCATTGGTATTGTGGTAGATGATGCCATTGTCGTCGTCGAGGCGGTGCATGCCAAGTTTGAGGAAGTCCCTAATATATCGCCTTATAACGCGGTTAAACAAGTTCTTGGCGAAATTAGTGGCGCTATTATAGCTATTACAGCGGTAATGGTATCGGTATTTGTGCCTATATCATTTATGAGTGGCCCCGTGGGTACCTTCTATCGCCAGTTCTCTATAACTATGGCCAGCTCTATTGTAATTTCGGCGCTAATAGCCCTTACCCTTACACCGGTATTGTGTGCCATGCTGCTTAAAAACCACCACGGGCATGAAAAGAAGAAAAATGTACTTACAAAAAGCCTTGACGCCTTTAACCGTGTGTTTGATAAACTTACCGGCAGGTATGTAGGCCTGCTGAAAAGAATTGTTAGCCGTAAGTGGGTTACCTTTATTGTATTGATTGCCTTTTGTGCAGGAACATTTTATGTAAACAAAATCCTTCCATCAGGGTTTATACCAAGTGAAGACCAGGGTACAATTTATGCCATCATACAAACACCTCCGGGCTCTACGCTTGAAACTACCAACGAGGTTTCGCAAAAACTTCAAAAAATATGCGAAGGAGTAGACGGTGTAGCCTCAGTTTCTTCGCTTGCTGGTTATGAAATCATGACCGAAGGTCGTGGCTCTAATGCAGGTACGTGTATGATTGACCTTAAACCATGGTCTGAAAGGAAACATAAGGTTACCGAGATTATGGAAGAGCTTGAAGAAAAATCAAGAGACCTGGGTGCAAAAATTGAATACTTTGAGCCACCGGCAATTCCGGGCTTTGGTTCATCAGGTGGTTTCTCAATGCGTTTGCTTGATAAAAACACCACTACTGACTACCAGGATTTTGACAAACTGAATAAAAAGTTCATGGATGAGCTGGGCAAACGTAAAGAGCTTACGGGCCTGTTTACCTTCTTTGCGGCTAACTACCCGCAATATGAACTTGAAGTAGATAATAACCTGGCCATGCAAAAAGGGGTATCTATTGGCAAAGCCATGGAAAACCTTGATATACTTATAGGTAGTACTTACGAGCAGGGCTTTATTAAGTTTAACCGTTTCTTTAAGGTATATGTACAGTCAGATCCTAAATATAGGAGGCTTCCGTCAGACATTCTTAACCTGTTCATAAAAAATGACCAGGGCGAAATGGTACCTTATTCTGCTTTTATGAAGCTTGTTAAAACACAGGGACCTAACGAAATTACACGTTATAACATGTACAACTCATCGGCTATACAAGGTTTACCTGCAAAAGGCTATACCACTGCCGATGCTATACAGGCAGTGCGTGAAGTTGCAAAACAAACCCTGCCTAAAGGCTATGATATTGCATGGGAAGGCCTTTCTTATGATGAGTCTAATAGGGGTAACGAGTCTATTTACATCTTTGGTATCGTACTTATATTTGTATACTTTGTGTTAGCTGCTCAATATGAAAGCTTTATAATTCCATTATCCGTTATATTATCATTGCCGGTGGGTATTTTTGGTTCATTCTTCCTGCTACAGGTAATGGGTCTTGAAAATAACATCTATGCACAGATAGGGCTCATAATGCTTGTGGGACTACTGGGTAAGAATGCGGTACTTATAGTTGAGTTTGCCGTCCAGAAGCACCATGAAGGGGCTACCATACTGGAGGCAGCCATAGAAGGTGCCAAAGTACGTTTCCGCCCTATCTTAATGACATCGTTTGCCTTTATTGCCGGCCTTATCCCACTTATAGTTGCCTCAGGTGCAGGTGCTATTGGTAACAGGACATTGGGTTCTGCTGCATTGGGTGGTATGCTTTTCGGAACCGTATTCGGTGTAATTATTGTACCGGGGCTATACTACATTTTTGGATCTCTTGCTAACGGCAGGAAACTAATTAAGTATGAAGAAGATACATCATTATCAGAAGGCTTAGTACATCAAATAGATAATTTCTCAACAACTGAAGAAACTGAATAATATGTTTAAGAAGATAATATACAGCAGCCTGATTGTAGCCCTTGTAGCTACAAGCTTTACAGCATGTAAAACCCCTGCACTGGTTGAAAGGGCTGAAAACAAGTCGGTTCCGGGTGCTTATGCAAATGGTAGCCAGGACACTGTAAACAGCGCCGCCATGAAGTGGAAAGACTTTTTTAAAGACCCTCTACTTAACCAGCTGATAGACACAGCCCTGCAAAACAACCAGGAGCTGAACATAACCATGCAGGAGATCGAGATAAGCCGCAATGAAATCAGGGCCAGAAAGGGTGAATACCTGCCGTTTATTGGCCTCAAGGCCGGTGCCGGTGCCGATAAAGTGTCGCGCAATACGCCATCTGGCGCGCTGGAACACAATATTGACATTGTTCCGGGCAGGGAAAACCCTGAACCACTGGGAGATTTTGCCATAGGTGCTTATGCAACCTGGGAGATAGACATCTGGAACAAGCTGCACAATGCTAAAAAAGCTGCGGTAAGCAAGTACCTTGCTTCGGTTGAAGGACGTAACTTTATGGTTACCAACCTAATATCAGAACTTGCAGGTTCATACTACGAATTGCTTGCGCTTGATAACCAGCTTGAATTAGTTAAGCAAAACATTGGTATACAGAGTAATGCGCTTGAAATTGTAAAACTTCAAAAAGAGTCAGCCAGGGTAACCGAGCTTGCTGTAAAACGTTTTGAAGCCCAGGTTTTAAACACCAAAAGCTTACAGTATAACATTGAACAGCAGATAGTTGAAACCGAAAACAGGATTAACTTCCTTGTAGGCCGTTTTCCGCAGCATGTAGAAAGGAGCACACAGTCCTTTACTGACTTGACATTGCAAACCATACATGCCGGTGTGCCATCGCAACTTTTAGCTAACCGCCCTGATATTAAGCAGGCTGAGTTTGACCTTGCGGCTTCTAAGCTTGACATTAAAGTGGCAAGAGCGCGTTTTTATCCGCAGCTTGGCATTTCGGCAGGCATTGGATATCAAGCATTTAACGGATCATATTTGGTTAAGCCGCAATCATTGCTGTACTCTCTTGCCGGCGATTTAATGGCCCCGCTTATTAACCGTAATGCCATAAAAGCTACTTATTATAGCGCTAATGCCAAGCAAATACAGGCGGTTTACAACTATGAGAAGACCATTTTAAACGCCTATGTAGAGGTGGCCAACCAGCTTTCTAAGATTAGCAACCTTGAAAAAAGCTTTGGCTACAAGTCTCAGGAAGTTGATGCACTTAATGCTTCCATTACTATATCTAACGACTTATTTACCTCTGCAAGAGCTGATTACATGGAGGTTTTATTAACCCAGCGCGATGCCCTGGACTCTAAGTTTGAGCTTATAGAGACCAAAATGCAGCAAATGCATGCACTTGTTAATGTATACAGGGCACTGGGTGGTGGCTGGAAATAATCTAACCGAAACCCGAATAGGTTAAAACCTATATATCAATACATTAAAAGCCTTTAGCTATATATTGCTAAAGGCTTTTTCTTTTTAGGCATAAACATAATTTTTGGACTAAAAATTGTTTGAATTTTGCAATTTCAGCATTTTAAATTTCACGTCAAAAAGGTCAAAAAGGCCATTTTTGTGCTTAATATTTCACAATTGGAGTTCATTTTCACTTTGTGATATAAAATTTGGGCAGCTCCTTAATATAAACCTCATTTTTGGCTTTATTGAGTAATTCCAAAACCAAAAATTTATTTCTTAAAAAAAAGATTAAAAAAAGTAACATTTTTAAAACCGCCACATTCATTTTTCCGTAAGTGGTTGTTGCCGACTAAATTTACTAATGCCTACGTCCCTAAAAAGAAAAAGCCATTTTAATTAAAGTAAGGTGTGGTTTTAATGGCTTCCCTCTGTTTTGCAAAAAACAGGGGGTTTTTTAGTTATAATATAATTAGAATATCATTATGTTAAGAAAATGTAAAAAATAACAGTAACTTACTGAATAGCATATTTATGTAACAATATTTATTATACATTTGTCCGATAAATAACCCCAAAAATCGACGAACGGAATTTAAAAATGATGTTTATGAGAAAAAATTTACAAAAACAATTATTGAGATTGGTATTGCTTGCTGTCATGATGGTAGGCGGTACTGCGTGGGCTCAAACTACAGTTACCTATACCGGTAGCTTTGCATCCTCTACGGGTGCTAATAATTCATATGCGGCCAACAAAACAATTACTCTGGCATCAAAAACTTGGCTGGCCAGTTATTCTTACTTTGCAAGTAATGAATTTCGATTAGGATCTAATAATACTGTCGCAGTACCTTCTAAGTTTTTTGCTGTAGGTGATGGTTCTTCAATTGAAATGCAATGGGATATTACAAATGTAAAAAAAGTGTCTTTCACTAATGCAGGACTTTATGGAAGCATATCTAACTGGTATATTTTCGAATCTACCGACTCAGGCACTTCTTGGACACAAGTTACAAGCTCAGCTTACACAAATAACAGTACACTAACTTACACAGCTACTACACCTGCAGCTTCAGCAAGATATGCTTTGGTTGTACTGGGAAGTAAGCCAAGGGCAATTCTTACAACCGTTCAAATAGAAACCCCATCAATAACCTGTACAGCACCAACTATAAGCACTCAGCCTACAAATGCAAGTACATCAACACCTGCTACTGCGCAGTTTACTGTAGCTGCTTCTGCACCGGCCTCTCCCGCTCCATCCCTGGCTTACCAGTGGCAATTCAGGACAAGCGCTGCCGGTACATGGGCTAACGTTACTAACGGCACAGGCGGTACATCGGCTACTTATACAACACCTGCCACTACTGCTGGCATGAATGGCTATCAATATCAGGTTATTGTTACTAACAACTGTTCTGGCGGTACAGCTACCGCTACAACATCTAATACTGTTACTTTAACTACAACCGTTCCGGTAATCGGCACGCTTTCTACAAATACGCTTGATTATGGCAATATAGCTGTGGGCAGCAACGATACAAAAACATTTACCGTGGCTTCCGGCACCGGAATTACCGGCAACATTACCGCTGCAACGGCTGCGCCGTTCCAGGTAAGTTTAGATAATATTACGTTTACTAATTCGGTAAGCTTTGCAAACCCGGGCGCTGGTTCACCAACAACCGTATACGTTAAATATAGCCCTGCTGCAAGCGGTGCTCATACAGGAAATGTTACACTTAATGCAACTGGTGCAACACAAAAAACAGTGACTGTGGGTGGTACGGGTATCACAGCCATTGGTACGCTTTCTACAGATACGCTTGATTATGGCAATATCAATATTGATAGCAACAGTACACAAAGCTTTACAGTTGCTGCTGGCACCGGTATTACCGGTAACATTACTGCCGCAACAACTGCACCTTTCCAGGTAAGTTTAGATAATATTACGTTTACTAACTCGGTAAGCTTTGCAAACCCGGGCAGTACAACAACAATATATGTTAAGTATAGCCCTACAACAGGTGGCACACATACAGATGCTGTTACAATTAATGCAACAGGTGCAACACAAAAAACTGTGACTGTAGGTGGTACCGGTATCGCTTCGGCAGCACTGGGTACGCTTTCTACAGATGTGATGGATTACGGCTATATAGCTGTAGGCAGCAATAATACACAAACATTTACCGTAGGTTCAGGTACAGGAATTACAGGCAACATTACTGCCGAAATAACTGCTCCTTTTCAGGTAAGTTTAGATAATGTTACGTTTAGCAACTCAGTAAGCTTTGCTAACCCGGGCAGCGGTGCAACAGCAACAGTATACGTTAAATACAGCCCTACTGCAACCGGCTCTAGCACAGCGACTGTTATTGTTAACGCAACAGGTGCAACAGAAAAAACTGTGACTGTGGGTGGTACCGGTGTAATTTTACCGGTAATAACAAGTGCTACAACTGCAAGCTCAACATACAATACGGCTAACACCTATACCATTACATCTACAGGTACTGCTACCATTACCTATTCGGCTACAAGTGTACCTTCAGGTGCTACTTTTAATGCAGCGGCAGGTACTATAACTTTCCCGCAGGCTTTCCCGGCTTCAGAAACCCCATACAGCATTTCTATAACTGCTACTAACAATTATGGTTCTGATACTAAAACGCTTGTTTATACCCGTAACAAAGCGGCACAAACCATAGGTACTTTTGCAACTACCGATACTAAGGTATATGGTACAGGCAGCTATAGCCCTTCGGTTACTGCAACTTCAGGCCTTACTGTAACCTATACCAGCTCTAACCAAGCTGTGGCTACTACAAACGGCGCAACCATTACCGTTGTGGGCGTAGGTACAACAACCATTACTGCAAGCCAGGCGGGCGATACCAACTGGAATGCAGCAGCCGATAAAACGCAAACACTTACCATTACAGCAAAAACGCTAACCATAACAGGAGCAGTTGCTTCTAACAAGGTATATGACGGTACTAATGCTGCAACAATATCTGGCACATATGTGCTAAATGGTGTGGTAAATAATGAGGTAACCCTTAGCGGAACCCCGGCCGGTATCTTTGCTTCAACAAGTGTTGCCAATGGCATTGCAGTTAGCATAAGCGGCTTTACTATTACACCTGCAAGCGCAAACTATACACTTACACAGCCAGCAGGCACGGCTAATATTACAGCAAGGCCGGTAACGGTAACTGCCACTGCGCAAGATAAAAACTATGACGGCACTACAGCTGCTACCATTAATGCAGGATATACTGTAAACAATACAGTAAACAACGATCCTATTACCATTACCGGTGCTTTTGCAAATGCAAATGCAGGTATAGGTAAAACCGTTACTGTAACCCTTGGCGGTACGGGTGTGGGCAACTACACGCTATCTGCACAACCGGGCATTACAGCAACTATTAACAAAATAGCACACCCCGGCTTTACAACCAATGCCATTACTACAGGTATTACAACCTTTACTATTGGTACAGGTAATGTAACTTCTTTATCTGATGGTACTTTTAACTACTCAAGCACTAACACCACAATCTTTACTGTTTCAGGCAATACAATAACAGGTGTTGCAGCAGGCACAGCTAACCTTATTGTTAGCCAGGATGCCGGTACTAACTATTTAGCGAGTACTACTAACGCTACCGTACCTGTAACAGTTGCAAGTGTTATTTACCCTTATAACTCATTCCTTTCTACAGCCGCAGGCGGTGCATATACTGCTGCTGCAACGTGGTGTAAATGTAATACAGTTGTTAACAGCCCTTGTACAGGTACTACACCTGGTCAAGGTGGGTGGAGCGCTTCAGGAGCTGCTAGCACACCGGGAGCTACACATACCGTTTTTGTTCAGGGTCCTGTAACAGCTGCAACAGCTGGCGCAACTAATGTTACCATACTATCTGGTGGCGAATTGACAGTAAGTAGTACATATCCTATTAGTAACTCCCTTTTAGTAAAAGACGGAGGTAAGCTAAATATCAACAGCAGCTTGTTTAACCTTAGTAATACTACGGCTACATTTACAGTTGAAGACAATGCAGAAGTATTTGTAAATGCAAATTCTGCAAACATGGCTACCTTTTTATGGAGAGGTGTTGAATCATTTGCAGGTAACTCAACTTTTACATTTAATACCTTTTATATAAGTACGGCTCCTTTATTTGATCCGGAAGATATTACTGATAATACCACAACACTTGCAAAATTTGGAAACTTAGTTTTTGCTCCAACTACCTTCGCAGGGGGCAATGGACAAATAAATTACGTAATACCACAGGGCACTTATAAAGTTACACATCAGGATTTTACAATTAACAATGCTTCTGATAAGAACTTTACGCTTAATACTGATGGTGCAACTGTTGGAAGAAACTTTATAATTAACCCTACAACCGGAATTATTAGTATACAAACACAGGCAGGATCAAAACTCCTGACAGTTAACGGCAATGTTATAAAAAATGGTGCAGGAACTTTTAGAGGTACTACGGCATCATCTTCAGGTTCTGCCATGACTTTAAATATTGATGGTGACTTGATTATAAACGCCGGTACTTTTAATCCTCATTTTACTTCAGCAAGTGGTGTAACCTCTGCATTTAATTTAAAAGGAGATTTAATTATTGCAAACGGAGCTTCATTTAGCAACCAGTCTGTTAATAGTGCTTTCAACTTTACTGGTACAGGAAATGGATTGACTGATGCCACTACTCAAACTGTTGATAATGCATCTGCAACAAATACTAATCTTGTTTTCAATGTTAAGAATGGTGCTTATGTAAAATTAGCAAACCGTGATTTTCTAACCGGCAGCGGCAGTACATTTACCGTTGAAAATGGTGGTACCTTTAATACTGATGTATATAAACTATCAGGTGTTTCCACATTTAATTCAGCTACGGGCTCAACTATCGCTACAGCTAATACAGCGGGTATAGGAGGTTCTGTAACCACAACGGGCACTAAAACATTTAACGATACCACTAATTACATCTTTAATGGTGTAACTACTACCCCATTCCCTGCAACTATTACAAAGGCGGCTAATATTATCACAAACGCTAATGTAACGCTTAACGGTGCAATTACCCCTTCAGGTAATATAACAGTTAATGCAGGTACGCTTGATCTTGGTACATTTACCCTTAACAGGGCTACTAATGGCGGTATATTTACAATTGCTACAGGTGCAAAAGCAAAAGTAAACGGAGGCTCTGCCCTGTTCCCTTCTAACTATGCAACTAAAACTTTCCAGGCAAACAGTACTGTAACGTATGCTAACTCTGGCACACCGGCAATTACTGTAAACAACCTTACAGGTGTAAACTATTCAAACGTTGAACTCTCTGGTACAGGTGCAAAAACACTTGCCAACGGCCTTACTATGGAGCGTGACCTTGTAATTAAATCTGACAACCCTGTTATAACACTTGCAGCTGGTACTACTGTTACAGTTAAAAATAAAGTAGACAACCAGGCTGGTGCAGATAAGTTTGTTGTAGGCAATAATGCGGCACTTTTACAAGATGCGGCAGCTACTGCAAATAATAACGTAACAGCAATTACTGTACTACGCAACAGCAACCCATTGTTTAAGTTAGATTATACCCTATGGGGTTCTACAGTGGTAGCACAGCAACTACAGTCGTTCTCTCCGGCAACATTAAGCAACCGTTTTTACACCTATGCTTATAACTGGAATGCACCTACTTCAAACAACAGGGAGCAATATTTTGCAACAAATGCAGCAAATAACTTTACACCGGGCAAAGCCTACCTTATCCGTACTCCGGATGCTGTAGACGGCGATGCAGGTTATGCAAACGGTACATCTACCTACACACATATTGGTACATTTAACGGTGCACCAAACAACGGTACTGTAGCTTTAGGCATAACGGTAGCAAACACTAATACAACTACAGGCGGAACCGTAAACCAAAGCGGTCACTACATTGCAGTAGCAAACCCTTACCCATCGCCAATAAGTGTAAATGAGTTTTTTGCTCAAAACAGCAGCACTCTTGAAGCCGGTAGCGGTATTTACTTCTGGAGAAAGAAAAACGATGGCGCAGCTAACAGTTATGCTCACCTTTCAAAACTGGCTTACACCAGTAACGGCCAGATAGGCGGCAATGCCGATACTAACGGTAGTTTTTATACAGGCGGTAACAGTTCAACCTTTAATGAGAACTGGATTATATCTCCGGCACAGGGTTTCCTTGTAAAGCTAAAAACAGGCCTTGATAACGCTGCTACGGTAAACTTTACTAACAGCATGCGTAAACCTGCACAAACTACACAATCGTTCTTTAAAACAGCTAATAACAATGATGAGCCAGCCGTATCAAGACTATGGCTAAACCTTGCCAACAGCAACAGCTCTGCCTTTAGCCAGGCAGCAGTGGGTTACCTTGAACAAGGTACATTAGGCCTTGATTATGGCTATGATGCTAAAATGCTGGGCGATGGTAATGCAAAACTTTACTCAAGAGAAGCT
>JAZKDS010000379.1:7731-9063 GCA_040387455.1 Bacteroidota bacterium | reverse complement strand
GCGCATCGCGGCTAACGTCTACCATGGGGGCAAACGTCCAGTTAAGACCCGATGCTGCCGCTTCTGCTGCGGCTATTTGTGCAGATTTTTCTATGGCCTCCATGTCCCAGCTTGCAGCTTCGGCAAGGGGTACGGGGCTTATGGTTTTGTAACCGTGTATAACGTCAAAACCAAAAATAACCGGTATGCCCAGCCTGGTTTCTTCTACGGCAATTTTTTGTAATGCCCTAACATCTTTAACGCCTTTAACGTTAAGCATAGAGCCTACCCATCCTTTTATAAGATGTTCATATTTTAGGGCTGCCGTACCTTCTTTAGGTACAGGGCCGGTAACATCCCAAAAACCATTATACTGGTTCATCTGGCCTACTTTTTCCTCAAGGGTCATAAGTGCCAGTACCGAGTCTACTTTACGGTCTATGGGCAATTGCCTGCTGTTTACAGCAGTAATATTGTGTTTTGGAGTGCTGCATGCCAGTACCAGTAAAAGGCCCGATGCAACAACATAAAAAGGTAATTTTTTGTACTTCATTACTTTTTTTAGGGAAAAAGCCCAATACGCAGGGAGGTTAGCAGTGCTAACCTCCCGTTGTTTTTGGGTAATATTAGATATTGATGTTTGGAAAGGCTATTGGTAAACGCGAACATAATCAACTTCCATGCTCGTCTCCTGGAAGGTAGGGGTGTAGTTGCCGGTAAAATTGCCACCCACTGCAACGTTCATTATTAGGAAATAGTCCCAGTTAAAATAGGGGTGTTGTGCACCGTTTATAAATGTTTTATATGCAGCACCACCATCAATCGTCCATGTAATAGATTCCGGGCTCCAGATAAGGGTATAAACGTGCCAGTCTGATGGGTTAGCAAGCTGTGTATTGCCGGTGTTTCCATTACCGCCGGAGTTTCCGGGATAGTGTAATGTACCACTTACAGTTGTTGGACTCATATTTGCGGCATATTCCATAATATCTATTTCACCACAGGCTGGCCATGAGTTAGTCTGGTAATTAGAACCCAGCATCCATAAAGCAGGCCAAGAACCAAGGGCTGTAGGCAGTTTTGCTTTAAATTCTACCCTGCCATATGTAAAGTCAAACTTATTATGGCTCATTAAACGTGCAGAGGTATAATTGCCATTATTTTCCTTTTTAGCAGTAATAATCAGTGAACCCCCTGATACTACAGCATTTTGAGCCTGATAATTTTGTAATTCATTATTACCCCAGCCACCACCGCCGGTTTCGGCAGTCCAGTTAGCAGCATTTGGTGCTCCGTCAACATCAAATTCATCAGCCCATACTAATTTATAGTTAACAGGTACTGGTGGAGGAA
>JAZKDS010000379.1:6484-7721 GCA_040387455.1 Bacteroidota bacterium | reverse complement strand
CCATACAAGGGTGTTATATTCTGTTGTAGGCGCTTCATTAGGGTTTTGTGTAGTAAATATATGGTACCATGCCAGTGCAGCGTTACCTCCCATTACTGCCCTTACTACCATACGATTTTCGGTAAGTTCAAGTATTTCATATGTACTTTGACCAATGTAGTATCCCATAAAGCCGTTATCAGAAAACGTCATTTGTGTACCTGTAGAATGCTCTGGTGCTACTACTGAGTTAGCAGGGGCAAGCATTACATTTCTTTGAGCAGAAACATCATATGGTAAACAGGTATCTTCGGTTTGAGTACCACCCACAACACCTACAAAAGCAGCGTTAAAGAAAGTACCTTCGTTTTGAAGATTATATTTAATCATACTGCCGTCAAGGCTAAAAGTAAGCACGTTGCTATAAAGGCAGCTGCTGGTTTCAGAACCTGCTTTTTCAAACGGGCCTGCACCATAATATTCCGGCCAGTAGTTATTACCATCAGGTGTGTTAGGGCCTACACCCAGGTGGCCTTGCTCTGCAGCAGCCCAGTACCATGTTTTTGTACCTGTACCTGTTAATAAGCCGGTAGTTACAGGGTCATCAAAGTTACTCAGTACATCTTCTACAGTAAATGAGTTGCTGGTAGAAACACCTGCTTTGCCATAGGCAATTACCGTAACATCATAATCGTTTATGCCTGTATTGGTAAAACGATATAACAATTCGCCTCCCGCCACAGTTTTTGTATCTCCGCTGGGGAAGATAAACTTATAGCTTATGCCATTTTCCGCATGTGCTTTAAACTGCACATAGCCTGTACCATCGCCATTAGGATTTTCTGCCGACTGGCCAATAATCGTATAATCAAGTGCAAGGCCTGTTGGGGCATTAATAACCCCAAATTTTGTGTCGTCGTCCTGGCAACTAACAGCTATAACCATCAGCATAAGCAACGCACCCAGTTTTTTAAAAGTCTCTTTCATAGTTTATTTAATTTGATAGTTTAACGTCGTCAAAATAATAGGCCTGTCCGCTACCTGCTACGCCAAAGTTGAAGAAGATAACCAGTTGCTGATAATTATTTGAATTTTGAATGTCGCTAAAATCATAGGTTAATTCTTCCCACTGGTTAGATGTGGTTGTAGTAGCGGTGTGTTCTATATCCTGATTGCCTACGTGCGGATTCATGTTTTCAAACTTCATTAGTACCTGTATACCTGCCTGTGGCGACCATACTTTTATTTTTACTTTTTG
>JAZKDS010000379.1:4395-6474 GCA_040387455.1 Bacteroidota bacterium | reverse complement strand
AGTCTATAGGGGCATCCATTGGTGTAGCAACACCTGCCCAGGTTTCGCCGGCTTTTTTAACAAATTTGCCAACAAATGCACTTGTATTCATACCAGTTACATCAGGGTTTGCAACCCTTGATCCTATAGCACCGCCAAAGTTGTTCCAAACATAATTTGCATCAAGCTCAAACGTAAGAGGAAATCCTATTGAGCCACCTGAAGCCGCCTGCATGATATCATCAAAATAGTAGCTGTCGCCGGTACCGGCAATGTTAAAGTTACAAAACACTACAATGTTATTATACGTCTGGGTAGCATTTGCACCGCTAAAGTTATAGGTAAGCTCTTCCCACTGGTTAGCCACGGTAGTTACCGCCGAAACCTCGTGGTTAATAGTGTTATTGGCAAGGTTTTCAATTTTTAAAAGGAAGTTGGTACCTACCGCAGGAGACCATACTTTCATTTTAATGAACTTCATGGTACTAAGGTTAGTAATAGGGGTGTCAAGTGTTAGTAATGAACCTGCCCATGTTTCAGAGCCTGCATTTTTAACTTGTTTGCCCACTTTAGTACTGGTATTAATACCGGTAGGATCTGGGTTGTCTACTACACTTGCAGTTGCATTACCAAAATCGGTAAAGTTAAACGTGCCCGACTGGAATGTAATAGGCAGGTTAAGCGGGTTAGAAATAGTAATATCCTGTGTGTATGTAGTTGTAGCCACGCCACCGCTATATGCAACAACAGTTACAGTATAGGTACCAATAGCTGCATAAGTGTAGCTTGCTGTTTGGCCCTCGTTAAACTGAACAGGGGGCAGGGCAGTGTCTTCGCCAAACCATACTTCAAAATAGGTTTCATAATCGGCAGTTGCGGTAACGTTTACCTTAAAGGGGTTGCCCACAACAGTAGCAACAGTTACTTCAAGGTTTTCCGGCGCTACAAATGATACCGTTAGCGGCAATATCACTTCGGTAGACTTACCGTTAATACCATAGCCTACAATCCTTACATTATATTGGCCTTCGGCATAAGTATGTGCTGTTTTTTCGCCTACAGCCAGCGTTGCAGGCTCGACAGTAGTATCGCCATAATAAACCTCAAAGCTGGTAACGCCTTCGCCATGAGGTGCTATAGTTACAAGGCCTGAGTTATCCTGTGCTATGGTAAACAGCGCAGTAATATTTTGTGGGGCAGCAGCGTCATCTGCAAATGTTGTGTCCTGATCGGTATCTTCGCAGCCCATGGTAAGAGCTACGAACAGGACGCCAATGATATATTTAATACTTTTCATAGTTATTTATATTAATAGCCCGGGTTTTGCGCCCAGTTTCCGTTAGAAAATTGTATTTCTTCATAAGGCAGTGGAAACAATTCGTTTTTGCCTGTGGTAAACCCGTCAATTTCAGCAGCAGCCCTGCCAGTCCTTACAAGGTCAAAAAAGCGGTGTCCTTCGCCCACAAGTTCCCTGCGGCGCTCTGCAAAAATAAGGTCGCCAAGTGCTGCGCCGGTAGCCGTGTAGTTATGGTTTACATCGGTAAAAGCACGTTGTCTTACCATATTTACATAAAGTTGTGCTTTAGCATCATCGCCGGCTTTGTTAAAGGCTTCTGCGGCCATAAGTAACACATCGGCATAACGTATAGACCTGTAGTTGTTAGGGTTGGTAAGTTTACTGTCGCCCAGGTTAAGGTCGCCCTGCCTCGGTATATATTTTTTGTTGAAGTAACCTGTGTGCTCATAGCCTACACCATAGCTTACGCCCGGGTTAGCGGCTGCAAATGCTACTATATCCAGTAGAGCTTCATCTCTGCGGTGGTCGCCTGCTTCAAAAGCATTATAAGCTTCGGGCGTAGGGATATTAAAACTATAGCCCGAGTCAAATAAGGGTCCTACAAAATTCCGTGGGCCGTTAAAGCCTACTGCCACATTACCTTCGCTACACTGAAGACAGCCAAAACCGGCACCTTCGGCATCACTGTACTGCACTTCAAAAACTGACTCAGGGCCGTTTTCTCCTGCATTTTCAAAAATAGTGGCATAATTAGTTACAAGAGAGTAAGCACCGCTTTGTATTACCGTTTCAAGCATGGCGGC
>JAZKDS010000379.1:0-4385 GCA_040387455.1 Bacteroidota bacterium | reverse complement strand
GAAGCGAAGCATTGACTATATAGTTGTGCATGGTTTTTATTTTGATACAAATATGCCTTGCCTAGCAAAGCCCTCGCAGCGCCTACTGTAATACGGCCTTGCTCTTGAGTGCCTGTAGAAAGGTTTTCTATGGCATACAGAAGGTCAGCTTCTATAGATGCATATACTTCCTGCGGGGTAGAACGGGGTATAGCAGTCTCATCGCCAACGGCAAATCTCTGGTCGCCCTTCATAGGTATTCCGCCAAACCATTTTACAAGCTCAAAATGAAAATAAGCCCTTAAAAAACGGGTTTGTGCTATAATCTGCTCTTTGCCTTCAAAATCAGTTTTATCCTGAAATTCAAGTATATAGTTAGCCCTGTTTACACCGGCAAACATCCAGTCCCAAACATTTTTAACGTTAGGATTTATAGGAGTATGGGTCATGTCATCAACCTGCTGAAAGCCCGGTACATCTGTAGCGCTTTCGCCACCGGCAAAAGTATTATCAGACGCTATTTCTCCTAATAATACATTTACATAACTACTCTGTAATATATCATATACCGCAATAAGCGCATATTCATAATCCTGTTGTGAGTTAAAATAGTTTTCAGAGTCAATAGAGTAAACCGGCGTGCGCTCAACAAAATCGTCGCCGCAAGATATATTTAGTGAAAGGATGCTAAAAGCTGCTATGGCTGTTATTATCTTCTTTTTCATTTGTATTAAAATTAAAAATTAATGTTTGCCCCTACCATGTAGGTTCTTGGAACCGGATAAAAACCATAATCTATACCGCCGCCAATTGGCGCGCCCGATGAGGCTCCCGGATCATAACCTTTATATTTTGTAAAGGTGTACAGGTTGTTTACGCCAACATAAATCCTGGCTTTTGATATAGCATTGCCAAACCACTCAGGGTTTAATGAATAGCCCAGTTGTACGTTTTGAATCCTGCAATATGAAGCATCTTCAACAAAATAAGATGAAAAAAGTGCATTGTTTGTGGCACCTGTAGTCATTATAGGCACAGTATTGCTGGTACCTTCTCCTGTCCACCTGTTAAGTACATAATTAAGGCGGTTACCGTTAGGCACATTCCTTTCATAAGCCCTTACCATATCATTGCCTAATGAAGCAAATGCAAAAGCAGTAAAATCAAACCCTTTGTAATTAAGAGTTATGTTAAAGCCCATAGTAGCGTCAGGAATAGGGTCGCCAATGTTTGTACGGTCATCAGCATTAATAATACCGTCGCCGTTAACATCTTTAAAACGAATATCGCCTGGGTGAGCTCCTGTACCAAGGCCAAGCTGTGATGGCGCTGCATCAACCTCTGCCTGGTTCTGGAAGATACCTTCCTGCTGATAACCATAAAAATAACCCATTGGCTGGCCAACTTCCATCCTTGATGGCTGCTCGCTTAGGCCAAAGCTACCACCCGGGAAAAAACCGGTACCGTTATTTACGGCAGTTACCTCATTTTTAAGGAAGGTTACATTGTAATTTACATCCATATGCAAACCATCAACAATATCAGTTTTGTAGCCCAAGGCAAGTTCAAAACCACTGTTGCGCACATCTCCTGCATTTACTGTAGGAGCACTTGCACCCGGAGCACCTACACCAACAATACCAGATACTGGTATATTTGCAATAAGCAGGTCATTTCTTGTATCGATAAAGTAGTCTGCCACAATGGTTAACTTATCATTAAAGAAATTCAGGTCGGCACCCACGTCAAATTTGCGTGCTTCTTCCCATTTAATGTTAGGGTTAGGTATCTGGCCTGTAGCCACCCCATTTGCCAGGCCACCATTAAATACATAGGTTGCTTCGCCGGTAAGTAACGATACATAACCGTTATTAGGTATCTGGTCGTTACCAAGTTCACCATAACTTGCGCGTAGCTTGGCAAAACTCATTATACCGTCTTTGGCATAAAATGGTTCTTCAGAAATTATCCATCCACCGGTAAATGATGGGAAGATAGCAGAAGTGTTACCAGGGCCAAATTTAGTAGACATATCGCGCCTAACTACTGCAGACATAAGGTAGCGGCCTTTATAGTCATACTGCAGCCTGCCAAAGTAAGAAAGCCTTCTTTCATCATACCCGTAAGAGCTGTTTGTTTTAGACTCGCTAAGGCCGTTTGCAAGGCTTATATCGGCATATTGCCATGAGTTATAAGGTACATCAAAACCTGTAGCATACAGTCCATTGCCCCATTCTTTATATACTGTCATACCACCTGTTACTGCAAAGTTATGAGCTTCGGCAAAAGATTTTGTATATGTAGCAAAAAGGTCAAATGTATAGCTGTTATCATTTACAGCACCTTGTGTAACACTGCTGCGTTGTACATCATATATTTTACCACCATAGCTAACCTGTTTGCCAAAAGTTTTTGATTTGCTGTTAGCATTGTTAAAACCAATACGACCTGATAGTTTAAGTCCTTTTACAAGATCATAATCAAGTCCAAATGAACCGTTGTATTTCCTGAAGTTGTAATCGTTATAGGTATTGTCTATTTGAGCCAGTGGATTTATTATCTCTGTACCAAAACCGGTAGAGCTTGGCACAAGTGTGTAGTTGCCTGCTTCATCATAAGGAGATAGCGTAGCAGGTACGTTAAGCGTGTTAAAAAGTACCGAACCCAGTACATTTTCGCTTAAAGTTTTCCTGTTAAACTGTGTAAATATAATGTTAGCGTTCATTTTTAGCTTATCGCTTATATCAGCGTTTAGGACCATCCTTGCAGTATTTCTTAAAAAGCCTGCCTTATTGCCGCCTACAATACCTTCTTGGTCTACGCGAGAGCCACCAACAGAATAGGTTATTTTTTCGCCACCTCCCTGTATTGTAATATCATTACTGGTAAGGGGTACGCTTTTTCCAAACACCTCATCTTGCCAGTTTGTACCTGCACCCAGTCCGCTAAGGTTAGGGAACGGGATAGCCTGCCCACCATTAGCATAACTTTCGTTAAGTAAGCCGGCATACTCTGTAGCATTAAGGGTAGGCAGTTTCCTGCTGGTTTCCTGAAAGCCTGTATATGTATTATACGATATTTGTGGCTTTTGGTTTTTGCGGCCTTTTTTAGTAGTAACCAATATAATACCGTTAGCACCCAGTGTACCGTATATTGCGGCCTGCGCATCTTTTAAAACGGTAATACTTTCTATGTCAGATGGGTTTAATAAACCAAGTTCTCCCTGGTAACCATCAATAATAGTAATAGGGTCGGCCGTGCCGTTTGTACCAATACCACGAATCCTGATGCTAAGGCCTGCGCCCGGCGATCCTGATTGGGTAGTAACGTTTACACCCGAAACGGTTCCCTGAAGTGCCTGCTCAATTTTTACAGGCCTTAATTTTTCAAGCGTTTCACTGTCTACAACGCTAACTGCGCCGGTAACTTCTTTTCTTTTTTGGCTGCCGAAGCCTATTACAATCAACTCTTCAATTTCTTCGGCATCAACATCAAGCGAAATAATTACCGTTTCGCTTTTTGAAATAACCCTTTCAACCGACTTATAACCAATGTAGCTAAACTCTACTATAGAGCCTACCGGCACATTGATTGAATAATTACCGTCAATATCTGTAACGGTGGCTTTTGAGGTGTTTTTTACAACGACACTTACTCCGGGTATGGGTAGCCCGGTTGCCGTTTCATTTACTTGCCCGCTAACTTCAACATCCTGCGCAAAGCAAAATGCCGATACTAACATGAAAGCAATCAATAATAGTTTTGACTTCATATATAAAAAATGTTTTTTGTGATTTTATAAAAGTAGGAGGATGTACTATACCTTTTTTAAAAGTAACCCCTACAAATAATATACAGTGCTAAAATTTAAGCCTGCAGTAAATAAAATTGCTTGTTAACGTACTGTTAACAGTGTTTTAAGAGTTTTTTTAAATTTAAAACACCTTTTACGAAAACCTTGTAAATCAACTAATGTTGTGGTAATGTATAGGTGTTTTTTTTAAATGTTGTAATGTGTTAAACCGAAAGTATGTACTCAACAAGCCCTAATTCATGAGGTAAGTCCATTTTTTTACGCAAACGATATCGCTTAATTTCTACACTGCGCACAGAAATATTAAGTAATGGTGCAATTTCTTTAGAAGAAAGGTTAAGCCTGAGGTAAGCACAAAGCCTTAAATCGTTAGGTGTAAGTAGCGAATGCGCCTTTTTAATTTTCTTTAAAAAGTCTTTATCTGCATTATTAAATGCCTCTTTAAACATATCCCAGGTATCATCTTCATTAATGTTTTTATTAATGGTTGTAATTACTGATTTAATGTTTCTGTCACTGCCTTCTCCCGTCTTTTTAAGATCGTCTTTAATCATATAAAGCAATTCATTCTTTTTAATCAGGTTCATGGTAG
>JAZKDS010000378.1:1080-4997 GCA_040387455.1 Bacteroidota bacterium | reverse complement strand
CGTTTGAAAGCTTCGCTGTACTTGGCAACGGGGGATTGCTGAATCTCCTTGTGTTCTTGTAGTTTCATAGTGTTGACGTTTATTAGTCAACTTTTTTCAGGACGAGACAATAATAACTAAAGCCCGGCACATGCCGGGCTTTTTACTTATCAGCCAATATTTGTGCAATTGGTGGCAAAAAATAAAGCAAATCACTACATTTGGATTTATGAAGATTGATGCACAATTAGAAAAAATATCCGCCTTTAAAAACCTGGAGCTTTTGGCTAACCAAATAGTGGAGGGGTTTATAAGTGGCATGCACAAGAGTCCGTTTCACGGCTTCTCGTCAGAGTTTGCAGAGCATAAGGTATACAACCCCGGCGAAAGCACTAAAGCTATAGACTGGAAGCTATATGCGCGTACCGACAGGCTCTACAGCAAGCGTTATGAGGAGGAAACCAACCTGCGCTGCCATATTATTATAGATAACTCATCGAGCATGCACTATCCTAAATTAAAGGATGGCCAACCTTTTTATGAAAATAAGATAGGCTTCTCTGTACTGGCTTCGGCCGTGCTGATGGATTTGCTAAAGCGCCAGCGCGATGCTGTGGGGTTAAGTATATATAGTGACACCTATGAGTTCTATTCGCCCGAAAAGGGCAGTGGCAGGCACCACCGCATGCTGCTGGATAAGCTGGAAGGGGTACTGGCTACGCCTGCATCACCTAAAAATACCGACACTACTACCTTTTTGCACCAGATAGCCCAAAAGATGCACCGCCGCAGCATGATCATTTTATTTACCGATATGTTTCAGCCCGGTAATGATGAGGCCCTGTTTAATGCCCTGCAACACTTAAAGCATGATAAGCATAAAGTGGTATTATTTCATGTAATGGATAAGAAAACCGAGTTTAGCTTTGATTTTGATAATGCCCCGCGCAAATTTATAGACCTTGAAAGTGGTGAAGAGGTAAACCTTTTTGCCGAAAATGTAAAGCAGGACTATGAAAAGCTGGTAGAGGCCTATTTTAAAAAGGTGGCCGATACCTGCATTCAGTACAGAATTAAGTATGTTCCGGTTTCTGTAGACGAAAAATTTGAAAAAATTTTGACAACCTACCTTGTTGAAAAACAAAAGTTTGGATGATTTTGTAAAAAATAATTATGAGAATGTTATAAAAACATTTGCAAAAGTCAAAAAGGGTCGTATATTTGCACCCGTAATAATGACACAAACAACGGCAACGTTCACAATCATTAAAACGCTGGTTTGGTAGTTCAGTTGGTTAGAATACCTGCCTGTCACGCAGGGGGTCGCGGGTTCGAGTCCCGTCCAGACCGCCAGTATTGCAAAAGAAGCCCTGCTTAAAGCGGGGCTTTTTGCGCCGAAATATATAGCCTTTTAAAGGCTTTAAGATAGTTGTGTTGTTTATGCCCGAAAGGGCTGGTTTAGTAGTTAGACCAATGAAAAGCTTTCCTTAACAGGGGGGCTTTTTTGATTTTATATATATTTGATGTAATTACATATATAATGCAAATCATTACACACAAGCAGGCTGCTGCTGCCATTGCTGAGGTTGTTTCAGATAAAATAGTAATCAATACTATTGATGATGGAAAAGACTTGGTAGGTAACTTATACTTTCAGGGTTTTGACGGCGCTATTATCCATCAGGATGCCATTACACCCGGTTTCTTTGATCTTAAGACCGGTATAGCTGGAGAGATACTTCAAAAATTTTCTAATTATAAAATCAGGCTGGCCATTGTGGGCAGTTTTGAGCACTATCAGAGTAAAAGCCTTTCTGCCTTTATTTTTGAGTGTAATAACGGACGACAAGTTAACTTTGTAGCGTCAAGAGATCAGGCATTAGGCGGCATGTTTAAATAAAATTCAATGAAAAGAATAACTGTATTTTGTGCATCAAGTTTTGGAAACGACCCTGAATTTGAAAAGCAGGTCTTTTTGTTAGGCGCCACTTTGGCTAAAAATAGCACCGGCTTGTATATGGCGGCGCTAACGTGGTGGGGCTAAAGGGTGCTGTGGCAAATGGTGCTTTAAGCCAGGGCGGCGAAGTTATATGTGCTGCCGCATTTTCTTCAGCAAAAAGAAATAGCGCATAACGGCCTTACAGCGCTTATTTTGACAGAGAGCGTGGATGAGCGCAAAACTAAAATGAACGAGCTTAGCGGTGGCGTAATAGCTCTTCCGGGCGGGTTTGGCACACTTGAGGAGCTTTTTGAAATACTTACATGGGGTCAGCTGGGCCTGCATAAAAAGCCTGTGGCTCTCCTTAATATTAATGGCTTTTATGATGCATTGATTGCCTTTGTAAATACTATGGTGAGCAAAGGTGTACTTAAAGAGGTAAACCGCGATATGCTTATTGTTAGCGATACTATAGACGATTTGTTAGATAAAATAAATAACTATAAGGTGCCGGAAGTGGGCAAGTGGATAACGAAAGAAACCACCTGATAAAAAAAACTCCCGAACCAAAGGGCGGGAGTATTGATAAATCAATTAGTGTTCTGTGGTTTCCAGGTTACTGTTCTGTATAACGTACAGCGGCCTGTTTAAAACGTTTTTATTGATACGGCTTATGTATTCGCCTATTATGCCTACAGATATAAGCTGTATGCCGCCTATAAACATTGAGCTTATAATAAGCGATGTCCATCCGGTAATGGTTTGCTTAAGAAAAAAGTGAGAAAAAACAGCATAAAGTATAATCAGGAATGATATTCCTGAAATGGCAAAGCCCATATTAGTTACAAAACTAAGCGGCTTATCAGAAAAACTTGTGATGCCATCCATGGCAAAACGCATCATTTTACTTAGCGTATAGCCTGTTTTGCCATATTTTCTTTTATCACGGTTAAAATATACTGCCGTTTGGTTAAAACCAAGCCAGGCAATTTGTCCACGCAAAAACTTATTTTTTTCGGGCATAAGTTTAAGGTAATCTACAATTTTTCGGTCAATAAGCCTAAAATCACCTGTGTCTATAGGTATATCTATAGATGTAATTTTGCGTAATGTAAGATAAAACAGTTTGGCCGTATACTTTTTAAAAAATGTCTTACCTTCGCGTTGTTGCCTGCGGGCATATACCACTTCAAAGCCTTCTTTGTGCTTGTTGTACAGCTCCGGAATAAGTTCTGGGGGTCCTGCAGGTCACCATCAATAATAACCACGCAGTTGCCACTGGTGTGGTCCAGGCCGGCGGTGACGGCTATCTGGTGGCCAAAATTGCGGCTAAAATTTATATAAAAAGACTTACTGTCAGCATAAGATAATTTAACCAGCTCTGCCAGCGAGTTATCTTTACTACCATCATTTACAAATATAATTTCATAATTGTCAGATACCTGTGCGGCAGCTTCGCTAATGCGGCGGTGCAGCTCTGGTATAATCTTCTCTTCGTTATAAATAGGAATTACAATTGAAATATCCTTAATCATTTTTGTCTCCATATTATTTAACTGTAAAATCTGTAAGTTTAAACCAGTCGCAATAGTCTTCGTTTTTGCCTTTATCTACAATTAATGTTATTTTTTTGCGGCCAGAAATATCCAATGTTATTGGCACATCCTGTTTGTGTGTAATGTAAAGCTTTTTAATTTCTTTGCCATCTTCCAATACGGTTAGGTTTATTTCGCCATCACGCTCAGGGTTGCATTCGTTAGCAATACTTTCTTTATTGCTAAAGGTAGCCTTAAAATTCAGAGAGGTTTCTTTCTCGTCAAATTGTAGTGTTATGGTTGATGCCCTTTGCGGGCCGGGTACAATTTCTACATTGCTGTCATCAGGAAAATTAACCGACCCATAGCCGTCACCTGTAACAATTTCGGCTGTTTTAAATACATTGGCCCGTGTATTATACATGTTTTTATAGTCGGGGTAAGCTTTCTCAAAATAACCTTTG
>JAZKDS010000378.1:0-1070 GCA_040387455.1 Bacteroidota bacterium | reverse complement strand
TATTAAAGGCGGCTGTTTTCTTCATAAGAAAAGCTGTAACACCTTCGCCCATAGCAAATTCCTCTACCTTTTCATAATGATTTTTCATTTGACCTTCTAAAATTTCCTGATTAAAATAATACACTACTTTCCAGTTGTCAGGGCCAAGGTGTAGCTGTGCCGGAGATGTTATAATTACATAATTTGCTAAAAACAAATCGTTAGGAAAAAAGTCTCTCTTATCTACGTGCTGTGTTTGCTTTAGCTTAAATATAGAGCTGTTGGTATCGGGCAGGCGTGTGTTTTTAAGCATATCATCATTTAATACACCACCACTTGCAATACAGTATACATAATTTCCATTATCCTGAAGCTAAGCTACTTTGTTAGATAGTGCCATTAATATATCATAGTCTGCACGGTCATTTCGCTTACCTATGATAGATGAAAATACATAGGCATTTTTGCTGCTTCCGTTGTTCATGGCAAATACAAAATAATTATTGGCAAGTAACAGGCAAAAAAGTAGCGGCATTATAAATTTATACCGTTCAAGATACACAAGGGCTTTGCAAAAAAATATAATAAACAAAGGCATGAGCAGGTAGTAGTGCTGGTGCCCGCCAAAATCGTTAACACGGGTAAAATGTAGTGTTATTATGGTGGTAATTAGTAGTGTAAAGATAGTTAAGGATTTTTCTTTCTTTACTGAAAAAAATATGCCAATACCGGTAACCAAAAGGATAAAACCACCGAAAAACAGCGCAGAATAAGCAAGCTGGTTTAGCAAACTTACAGAGCGGTATGCCGAATAAATATCTGTATAATCTTTTAAAACCGTCATTTTAAAGAATGGCATAAAAAGGATAAGCATAATGGCCATGGCAGTTACACCGGCAATAGTAAGGTTTATAGTACTGTTTATGGCTGGTTTTTTATCTTTATGCTTAATGGCAAACAGCACATTTGTTATAAAGGCGGCCACAAAAAATGCAGCAAACCAAAATGCATACCACCTTCTTGAAAAGATAAGTACCAGCAACATTATACCCAAAAGTATTGATTGCTTAATGTTTAACTGCCTGAGGTAG
>JAZKDS010000377.1:0-15755 GCA_040387455.1 Bacteroidota bacterium | reverse complement strand
ACAGCCCACATACCGAATATGATTTTTATATTTATGAAGAAAAAGCAGTAAACGTACAGGCATATTTTTCGCCCACGCTAAATTTTCATAACCTTGAAGGCGGATTGTGCTATGCCATGTCAATAGATAATGAACAGCCTGTAATAACCGGTATAAATACTTATGATGACCTTAAGGTATGGAGGGGCTGGGTAGCTAATAATATTATTATAAAAACCACAGCACACAAAGTGCTGCAACCCGGCAGGCATGTGCTTAAATTCTGGATGGTAGATTCGGGCACAGTACTGCAAAAAATTGTAATTGATTTAGGCGGGGTTAAGCCAAGCTACATGGGCCCGCCAGAAACCATGGTTATAAAATAAGTAGCTTTATAAACACAACTATTCATTAACTATGCGATACAATACATTATTACCGGCCATTTTACTCATCCTTTTGTTTAGCCCTAAACTCAGGGCAGACGACGGCTATCGTTTATGGCTCAAATATGACAAAATAAGCAATCAGGCACTGCTCAATAATTACAGGTCGGGTTTTAAGTCCTATTGCCTTGAAGCTAAATCGGGCACCGCTACCGCACTAGAGCAGGAGCTTATATTGAGTATAAAAGGACTGTTGGATATCGATATTAAAAAGGTGTCATCGGTGCAAAACGATGGTTGCCTTTTAATTGGTACGCCACAAAATTCACACATAATAAAAGGGTTAAAGCTTGAAGCAGAATTAAAAGCGCTGGGTAATGAGGGTTTCCTTATTAAAACAGTACTTATCAATAAAAAACGATGCACGGTAATTACCGCCAATAAAGATGTTGGCCTGCTTTATGGGGTATTTCATCTTTTAAAGCTTATACAAACGCACAGCGCAACAGGCAGCCTGATGGTACAAAGCGCACCTAAAATTCAAATACGCACCTTAAATCATTGGGATAACCTTGACGGCAGTGTAGAGCGCGGCTATGCAGGTACTTCCATCTGGAACTGGGCAGCCCTGCCCGGCACCGTAGACCCACGTTATAAAGATTATGCCCGTGCCAATGCCTCTATAGGCATAAACGGTACGGTTATAAACAACGTTAATTCAAACCCTAAAATACTTACAGCCGAGTACCTGCCAAAGGTAAAAGCACTGGCCGATGTATTCAGGCCTTATGGGTTAAAAGTGTATCTGTCCATTTCATTTAGTGCGCCTATAACCATAGGCGGATTAAAAACAGCCGACCCGTTAGATCCTGCCGTTGCAAAATGGTGGAAGGCAAAAGCTGATGAAATTTATGGCTATATACCTGATTTTGGAGGGTTTTTAGTAAAAGCAAATTCAGAGGGGCAACCCGGCCCGCAGGACTACGGGCGCACCCATGCAGATGGTGCAAACATGCTGGCCGATGTACTGCAACCCCATAATGGCATTGTTATGTGGCGTGCCTTTGTATACAACAGCAACCCTGCCGAAGACCGCACATTGCAGGCATATAACAGCTTTAAGCCTCTTGATGGTAAATTTAAAGATAATGTACTGGTGCAAATTAAAAACGGAGCGATAGACTTTCAGCCGCGCGAACCTTTCTCTCCACTGTTTGGGGCCATGCCCAATACATCGCTCATGATGGAGTTCCAGATTACCCAGGAATATCTGGGGTCTTCAAAACACCTTGTGTTTTTAGCCACGCTGTATGAAGAGGTATTAAAAGCTGACACCTATGCAAAAGGGAAGGGCAGCACGGTAGCTAATGTGTTACAGGGCAAATACAGCAGCGGTAAGCTAACCGGTATGGCAGGTGTGGCAAACATAGGTAACAATGTTAACTGGTGCGGGCACCCGTTTGGGCAGGCCAACTGGTACACATTGGGCAGGCTGGCATGGGATCCTGATTTATCTTCAGAGCGTATTGCTAGCGACTGGCTACGCATGACTTTTTCTAACGAAACAAAATTTGTTGATCCTGTAAAAGCATTGATGCTGCAATCAAGAGAGGCAGCCGTAAATTATATGACGCCGTTAGGGCTAAACCATATAATGGCATACAATACGCACCAGGGCCCCGGCCCGTGGGTAGATACTGCCGCACAGCCCAACTGGAAATCAACCTACTATCATAATGCCGATGCTAAGGGTATAGGCTTTAACCGTACAAGTACAGGCTCTGATGCCGTGGGGCAGTATTTTCCGGAGGTTAGAGATGTATTCGAAAAAACCGAAACATGCCCGGAAAACCTTTTGCTGTGGTTTCACCACCTGCCATGGACTTATACTACCCATTCCGGCAAAAGCCTGTGGGATGAACTGTGTTATCATTATTATAAAGGTACAGATGAGGTAAGAACCATGCAAAAAACATGGAATGCTATGGAGGGTTATGTAGATGCCGAAAGTTTTGCCAAGGTAAAAGCATTGCTTAATGTACAGGAAAAAGAAGCCGTAATATGGAGAAATTCATGTGTGCTTTATTTCCAGACGTTTTCTAAAATGCCAATACCGGCCGGCCTTGAAGCGCCTGATAAAACGCTGGAATATTATAAAGCATTAAAGGTTGACTAATGTATTAACACTTACCGGCCTTGATGCCTATGCACGCCAGCATGGTGAGCCGAAACAGATAAGCGGCAGGCAGGAGCTGTTTGAACAGATCATTGCTAACGCATATTAATAATACTTGTTTAAATTTGGGATTGTTACTTAAAAGGCTTTAAAATTTTTTAAAGCCTTTTTTTTGTTTAGTATATTCTTAATATTTTTCGTTCAGTGTTTTATAACGAACTGCCATATCCTACCGTAAATACCGATAAGAGTAATATAGCAACCCCCAGCAGCATCATGAGTTTGGTCTTTCTTTGTACGCCTTTCCACTCTTTAAGATACAAACCCCAAAGATTCCCGATGATAATTATGGTACACATGTGCAATATCCAGCTGCTGGCGCCATTGCCTAAACGGCTTTCACCCATGCCATAAAAAAAGAACTGCAAAAACCATGTAGTACCCGCAAGTGCGCAAAAGATATAGTTTTTAAGCAGGGGCTTACTTGCATCGGTAAATTCAGGAAAAGACTTGTTTTTAAACAGCAGGTGCAGGCACCACATAAAGTTAGAGGTAAAACCGCCCCATAACACAACCAAAAACGTGATATTGTTTTGAAAAAGAGGATGGGCACCAAGGCTGAGCGCAGCATCAGCCAGTGGTTTTCCGGCTTCAATGCCATAACTAAAACAGGCACTCAATATGCCCGACATTACGGCAAGCACAAGCCCCTTTTTTATATTAAATTCATTACCGTTTTTATTCAAACCTTTTTCAGGTACTGCAATATCCTTTTCTTTAAGCATACCGGCCCTGCCGGATATAGCAATACCAACAAGGCATATAACAATCCCCAATAATACAATTTGGCCACCAGTGTTTGCCAGCATATCTGATAAAGATGTTTTACCTTCTTTAGATACAAAATCATAATATATAGCCGGTAAAAGTGAACCAAATGCCGAACTGAATCCTAAAATAACCGAATTGCCCAAAGACATGCCCAGGTACCGCATGCCCAGTCCGTAAGTAAGGCCGCCCACACCCCACAAAAGGCCAAAGATTACCGGCCAGAGCAGTAAGCCTCCTGAGTTAGAAAGTATGGTAAAAAAATCAGGAATTGTAAGCCACACCGCAATAAACGGAGCTATTATCCAGGAAAACAGTCCGCCGGCAATCCAGTAAGTTTCCCATTTCCAGGCGGTAACTTTTTTATAGGGAACATAAAAGCTTCCTGCGGCAACGCCCCCGATAATGTGAAATAATACTCCAAAGACAAAATACATAATATGGTGTAATTAGTATAGTAAGTCTTTGCATGTACCTACCATAAATTGATGACTTAAACCTGTTGTCGAAATCGATTTAGCAATATTAACTATTCATAAATGCATCTCTATCCTGCACTATCCTGTATGGGGCAGCTATAATAATCAAAACTTGCCGGCTAATGCAGTACAGTGCAGGATACCCAAAAGTAGGCAATGCAGTATATTTGCTATATGCCGAAGCCAAATTATGGTATTTAGGTATAAAGAATACCATGCTTAACCCTGAAAAAACAGTATATGTTTAAATTAACTAAAGTTTTATCTATAATTGCATTATTAGCCGCCTGTGGCGCTACCGCGCAGGATTTTTATACCCCTCAAAAGAGGGCCGCATGGCTTAAAATAGCCGAAGAAAATAAGCCAAAGCTTGTTGAAACCACTAAACGGCCTGTTGCACTGGCAAACATTGTTGCAGACCCAATCGCTTTTCAGGGATATAAGGCTACTACAGGGGCTAAGCCCGAAACGCTATTTGCAAAATCTTTTAAAAATCAGTCAGGTGCAGTACTTGATTTTGGAGAACACTCAACCGGGTATTTCACTTTTACGGTAAAAACATTAAACAGTACGGCCGACGCACCGCTCCGTTTTAAATTTACGTTTGGTGAAGTACCCTCCGAAGTAGCTGTACCTTTTGATCCTTACACAGGTGGGCTTAGCAGGGCGTGGCTTCAGGATGAAATTATTACGGTAACAGAGTTGCCTGCAACCATAACCATACCCAGAAGGCTGGCGTTTCGTTATGTAAAAATAGAACTGCTGGGCAGCTCGCCCTATTTTGACTTTACTATTACCGATGCTGTAGTAAAAGCAACTACATCGGCTACTGCTACACCGGCACTGCTGGCATCAGGCACTACAGATTTAATGAATAAGATAGATAAGGTGGGTTTAGTAACGCTGAAAGAATGTATGCAAACCGTTTTTGAAGACGGCCCCAAGCGCGACCGCAGGCTCTGGATAGGCGATGTGTACCTGCAGGCGCAGGCAAATACGTATTCGTTTAAGCAGCATGACTTAACCAAACGTTGTTTGTATCTGCTGGCTGCATTAGCTCAGGAAGATGGATTTTTGTATTCAAACATTTTTGAGTCGCCGCAGCCGCACGCACAGGAGCGTTCGCCCTTTTTGTTTGATTATGCACTGCTATACAACGTCCTTTTAAAAGATTACCTGGCCGCTACAAACGACAGGCAAACCGCGCTCGACCTTTGGCCGGTAGCAAAACGTCAGATGGATAACATAACTACCTATCTTGATGCAAATGGTGTTTTTGATGCCGAAAAAGCTGTTAAAAACAGCTGGTGGCTTTTTGTAGACTGGAATGATAAACTTGACCGCCAGGCTGCAATACAGGGTATTATGATATTCAGTATGAAGGAAACCCTTGAACTTGCTAAGCAATTAGGTAAAGAAAAAGAGGTAGCTCAGCTTTCGGGGTTAATTAAAAAAATGACAGCCGGTGCCCTTAACCACCTGTATGATAAAAAACTGAATTTGTTTGTAAGCGGGGCTAAAAGGCAGGTTTCTTATGCATCGCAGTCATGGCTTATATTGGCGGGTGTGGTAAAGCAAAAGGAAGCGCAAAAAATACTAAAAGCATTACAGGCCGATGCCACTGCCCAAAAACCGGGTGGGCCATACCTGTACCATTACTACGTGCAGGCATTAATAAATTCAGGCCTTACGGATGATGCTAAAAAAGTTGTTACAGACTATTGGGGAGGTATGGTTACTAAAGGGGCCGATACTTTTTGGGAAGTGTATGACCCTACAAACGACCAGCTATCGCCTTATAATTTTTATCCGATAAACAGCTATTGCCATGCATGGAGTTGTACCCCGGTATACTTTATCCGTAAGTATCCTCAAATTTTCCAGACGGGTAAAAAGTAAGTAAACCAATATAATGTAAACATAAAAAGGCTGCCCATGGGCAGCCTTTTACACAAAAAACAATTTGTTGTTTGCAACAGCAAACTAAAATTATTACTTTATAAGGTGGTTAGGAAAATCTCCAACCCTCTCGCAACATATCTGTTCCATAACCTGTTGCAGCTGTATTTTTAGCAGCGAAATAGCATGGTTGCCACCCTCATTACCTAATGCAGCTACGCTATACATAAACGTGCGGCCCAGAAAGCTAAAGTCGGCGCCACAAGCCATTGTGCGAGCCACATCTACACCAGAGCGGATGCCGCTATCCATCATAATTTTGATTTGGTCTTTATATTTCTCTACAATAGGATGCATAGATGCTATGGCACTCTGGCCTGCATCAAGCTGCCTGCCGCCGTGGTTAGATACTATAACGCCATCAAACCCCAGCTTTATGGCCATTTCTACATCTTCTTGGCTTGCCACGCCTTTTAGCACAAGCTTGCCCTTCCATTTATCGCGAATAGGTGCTATGCGTTCTTCGTTTAGCCTGCCGCTAAACGTACGGTTCATAAACTGGCCCAGCTGTTTCATATTCATGCCTTTTTCCATATAAGGCTTAAGGGTTTCAAAAGCAGGCTGCCCGTGTATAAGCGTTTTTAAAGCCCATTCCGGCCTCCCAAGTACCTGTAATATATTTCGTACCGACATACTTGGAGGCATGGCAAGGCCATTGCGTACATCACGCGGACGGAAACCAAACGTAGGCACATCGCTAAGCGCTACCAGTACCGGATATTCGGCATCTGCGGCACGCTGTATAATGCTATCCCTTACACGTGCCTCTGCCGGATGGTATAGCTGGTACCACGCCTGCCCGTGTGTAAGCTCGGCAATGCGCTCAATGCTGGCTGTGGTTACTGTGCTTAATATAAAAGGAATGTTGTGCTCGTAGGCCGCTTTTGCGAGGATTTCGGGTGCATTGGGCCACATAAGCCCTTGTAAACCTACCGGCGATATGCCAAAAGGCGCATCATAGGTATGCCCAAACAGCTCTGTCTTCATTTCAGATTTAACATGTTTAGACAGGTAGTAAGGCTTTAGCTCAATATCGCGTATTTCAGATGTGTTTTTAATAAGGTTTACATCTTCGTTGCAACCGCCATCCAGGTATTCAAAAGCAAAGCGCGGAATTTTGCTCTTCGCTTTTTTTCTAAGGTCTTCAATAGATGGATAGTTGTTGTTGTATTTTAACTGCATTGTAAAGATTGCTTTGTTATAGCGTTTTTATGTGCTTATAAATCAAAAAATAACGGTACAAGTTTTTTCATCCTGTAATTTTCCTTCAGGAATTTTGAGGTTATCTTTTTATCAGATATTACCATTGCGGCACCTAATGCAGAGCCAAGCGGCGACTGTGTAGAGAGCACCTTAAAATTACTGAAATGGTGCGACATGAGTTTCATAAACACATCATTATCGGTAAAACCGCCATCTATATAAATGGTTTTAATAGCGCTGTTGCCAATAGCGTTATTTATGGTGTCTATCTGTAATTCCATAAGCTCTATCATTAGTTGGTGATAGGCTTCCTCAAAGGTGTCAAAAGGCTTCAGTGCTGTTGCCTGCGGCAGCCTTTGCAGTGCTATGCCTTCAAATTTAAAATACATGGCAGGCTTCTCGGTCAGTTTCAGGTAAATGTTTCGGTCAAAATGCACTTCGCGGTGGTAGCCGTATTCTTTTTTGTAATAGTTAGTCAGCTTTTCTATTTGCAGGCGGTATTCATTACCCATAAAAAAGCGCGATGCCTTAACACGCCTGCCGTCAATGCGTAAATAATTTAAGCTGTTATTTTCAATATCTTCTTTGGTTAGGCTTTCACTATTATAGGGATTGAGCGCAATACTCCACGTGCCGGTTGATAACAGCAGGAACGGTTTCTTTTTGCTTAAGATATACGGCAGCAATGCCGAGGAACTGTCGTGTATGCCAACCCCTATTTTTATCTTCTTGTCTTTGTAGGTGGTGTTTATACTGGCCGATGTAGGCACAATAGGCGGTAATATCTTATCTATGCCTTCGTTATGCACCCACGCATGGTAATCTTCGGCATCATAATCCCAAAGGGAGGTATGGCATCCTATGCTGGTGTATTCGCTTACAGGGATGCCTGTGAATAAATACGACAGATATTGCGGCAGGTGCAGGCTGTATTTTATCTTGCTGAATATTTCCGGCTTTGTATATTTAAGCCAGTACAATTGCAGCCCCGAATTAAGCATACCCGATTGTGGCGAAGCGGTCTTGGCCGCTATGGTAAGTGCGTCGCCATATTGATTATAGAAGGCATGGGTAACGGCCTCCGGCATGTCTTTAGTGTAATTGTACAGCGGCGTAAGCGGCTTGCCTTTGTAGTCCAGATGCACCAGGCTGGCGCCGTAAGACGAAAAATTAAGCGTCTTTACATCATATTTAGGGTGTTCCAGTATGTTATCAAAAGTATCCTTTATCCAGAGGCGGAGTGCTTCAAGGTCTTCGGCCTCAAAACCGTCTTCGTCTACCGTTAGCGGAAGGTTCACATACTCGCGGTGCACCTCATTATAGTCGTCGTCAAAAAGGAAAAACTTTTTGTTGGTTTTGCCAATATCAAATACGGCATTAACTTTTACCATATTGCTTATGTTTACAAGCCTGTGGCTTTAGAGTTGGTACCCCTTTCTTTTATAAGCTCATTGCGTACAGCAAGTGCACGGTATGCCGCCAACGGGTCTATAGCGCCGCCGGCTTTTTGGCGTGCTGCCTTTAGTATCGGCCTCACATCGGTGCGATAAGCATCCTGGAGTATCTCCTGGCATTTAACCACATCGTTATCCTGCTGCGCCTGCCTTAAAGCTTTTTGGTCTACAAGCAGTGCCTGGGTATAGGCAATGCATATGGCCTCAAGGCTTTGTATAAGGTCTTCTAATGGGTCTTTTGTATTGTGGCTGGCATCAATCATCCAGGCCAGGTCAGGGTTTTGCGGATTGTTTTCCATACCGTATACCAGCTCATTAAAAATAAGGAACAGGGCATAGGGTTTAATAGATCCTACGGTAACATCATCATCGCCATACTTGCTGTCGTTAAAATGGAAACCACCCAGCTTGCCCTTCATCATCAGGGTGGCTACTATCTGCTCAATATTAGTATTGGGCAGGTGGTGCCCCAGGTCTACAAGGGTATAAGCTTTATCTCCGCAGGCATTGGCCAGCATAAACGATGTGCCCCAGTCCTGTATTACCGTGCTGTAAAAAGCAGGCTCATAAGGCTTATATTCTATGAACAGTTTCCATGCATCGGGCAGGCCGGCATAAATGGCTTTCAGGCTGTCTTCGGTGTGTTGCAATACAGTCTGGAAATTGCGCTGTCCCGGGAAGTTTGCCCCGTCTGCCAGCCATACGGTAAGGCTTTTTGAGCCCAGCTGTTCGCCAATCTTAATAACGTCAAGGTTGTGCTGAATGGCATACTCGCGTGAGGCCGTAGAAGTGCTGCTCAGCGAGCCGTATTTATAACTATCTGTAGCGCCCGGCTGGTCCTGGAAGGTGTTGGAGTTCATGGCATCGAATACAATGCCGTGCCCTGCCGCTACTTCTTTAATGGCTTTATAATCCTGCGGGATATCCCACGGAATGTGCAATGATACCGCCCCCGCCGATTGGGTTAGCGCGTGCAGCAGGCCTATATCATCAAGCTTTTGTTCTAATGAGGCAGGTTCGCCACCGTATGAAAAGCGCCCGAAACGCGTGCCGCCTGCGCCAAGCGCCCAACTGGGAATAGCCACCTGAAAGGTGGCTACTTTATCTATAATATCTGCAAAATCCTGAGAGGCCCTTCCATTCTTTACAAATCGTAATGCTAAAAGATCCAGTTCGGCTATATAGGTATTATCTTGTTTTTTATTGAGGTCAGCAATGTGCTGTAGTGTAATCTTCATGTAATCTTGATGTTTGGTTTATAGAGGTTTAGCGCACAAAGGCATTGGCCATGCCGCCATCTACATTAATGGTTCCGCCGGTACTTTTATCCAGGATGCCCACACAGGCAAAAACGCCGTTTGCAATATCTTCCGGAAGTATAATTTCGTTTAGCAGGTTGCGTTTAGCATAATGTGCCGGCAACTCTTCTACAGTAATGCCATAGGCTTTAGCGCGGCCTTCGGCCCATGCGCCTTCCCATATTTTACTGCCCACAATAACCCCGTCCGGATTTACCGTGTTTACCCTGATTTTATCTGCAGCAACTTCTGCAGCAAGCAGGCGCGTCATGTGCTGCTGGCCTGCTTTTGCAGTACCATAAGCTACATTGTTAGGCCCGGCAACCAGGCCGTTTTTGCTGGCAATATTTACTATATCGCCACCAAAGCCCTGTTTCTTCATAACAGCAACTCCCTGCTGCGCCATCAGGAACTGACCTTTTACAAGCACGTCATGCAATAACTCCCAGTCTTTTAGGGTAGTGTCTTCCAGCGATTTTGAAATGGCGAGCCCGGCGGAATGTACAACAATATCTACACCCCCAAAAGCAAGGCAGGCTTTTTTGTAAGCGGCTGTTATAGAGGCTTCATCGGTAACATTGCATACAGCGCCGTCTACCAAATCTCTTTTGTAGGTTGCCAGCGCAATGTTAAGGTTTTCTTCGCTAAGGTCGGTCAACACTACGTTTGCGCCTTCTTTTACAAGCTTATCGGCAATGGCTTTACCTATGCCACCGGCAGCACCGGTTACTATGGCAACCCTGCGGCTTAATGGCTTTTCGGCAGGCATGCGTTGCAGCTTAGCCTCTTCAAGCAGCCAGTATTCTATATCAAAAGCCTCTTGGCGGGGCAATGATGTATAGGCCGTAATAGCCTCAGCGCCACGCATTACATTAATGGCATTTACATAAAACTCGCTGGCCACGCGGGCGGTTTGCTTGTCTTTTGCAAAACTGAACATACCCACCCCTGGATATATGATAATCACGGGGTTAGGGTCGCGCATGGCCGGACTGTTATCATGCTTGCAGGTGTTGTAGTATGCGGCATATTCCTGGCGGTACTGCTCAAAAGCAGGCTTCAGTTTTGCTAATATTGCTTGAGTGTTGTATACATCTTCATCAGTATCCATCTCAAGTACAAGTGGTTGTATCTTGGTGCGCAAAAAATGGTCGGGGCAGCTGGTGCCCATTGGTGCAAGCCTTGCCAGGTCATTACTGTTTATGTATTCTAAAACTACATCGGCATCGGTAAAATGGCCTACCATTTTATTTTCAGATGAAGCCAGTCCGCGCAGCAACGGCATAAGCGTTGCAGCTTTGTCTAAACGTTCATTTTGGAGTAAACTTTTCACTATCGGACTTCCAAATACACTTCCTTTTTCCTTTATTTTCTTTTCAATATAAGCCGAGGCTGCTTCAATAACCTCAAGGCTGTTTATGTAGCATTCGTATGAAGTATCACCCCAGGTAAAAAGTCCGTGGCTGCCCAACACAATACCTCTAATGCCCGGGTTATCGGCCAGGCATTTTTCTAACTGAAGGCCAAGGTCAAAACCCGGTCTTTGCCATGGCACCCAGCCCATGGTGTCGCCCCAGATGTCTTTAGTTACCTGCTCGCTGTTTTGAGCGGCGGCAACGGCAATGAGTGCATCGGGGTGCAGGTGGTCTATATGTTTAAAAGGGAGTAATCCATGCAGTGGTGTATCTATAGAGGGTGCCTTGCTGTCAAGGTCAAAAATGCAATGGTTAAAAAGCCCCACCATACGGTCTTCATCGGTCAGGCCGCCATATACATTTTTAAGGTCGCGAAGGCGGTTAGTATACAGGCCTGCAATACCGCTGCGGGTAAGGGTGCCTATATCGCCACCGCTGCCTTTTACCCACATAACCTCTACATCCTGGTTAGTAAGCGGGTCTTTTTCTATTGTTTTACAGCTGGTATTGCCACCGCCATAGTTTGTTATCCTTAAATCGGCGCCTAAAATGTTAGAGCGGTATAAAAAAAGCGCTACCTGGTCTTCACCTAATGCAGCGGCTTTGCTTTCGTCCCATAAATAATTTACGTATTGAAATGTTTTTTCCATTACTAATAGTTTACTGTTGTATGTATTTATTTTTCAAAAGTAGCATTAAACAATTGCGGCTGCATCCTGTGGTGTACTGCTTTGGCTTAAATTAGATATAACACTGCGCACCGGTAAAAAGCAGGCAGATAAAGTTACGGTATATTTAAACAAATACTTAGTAAACAGGACGGTACAGGATGCATTTGTTTTTAGGCTGGTTTATTTTTGCATCATAATACAAGAGGCAGTTATTACAAATTAAATTTTTTTAAAAGCATATATTAAACATTTGGGTTGTTTTTTATTAGAGTAGGTTATATATCACTGTGTTAATAAGAAGTGGCAATTATGCCACTTCTTATTGTGGTTTATACGTATTGAGCCCTGTTGCAAAAAATGGCCGGATGTTATTTTCTCCGCCGAGATAATTCAATACATTTACCTCAAATTAATGTAATTCCATGTCGCAGACCTTTTCCCTTAAAATCAACGAAAACTCCCGTATACCCAAGTATAAGCAGGTAGTAGATTCTATAATAGGCGATATTGCCCGCGGAAACATTAAGGTGGGAGAAAAGATACCATCTATCAATGAGTTAAGCGAAATGTGTTACCTCTCCAGAGATACGGTTGAAAAGGCCTACAAGCAGCTGCGCGAGCGCCAAATCATCATTTCGGTAAAGGGCAAGGGGTTTTATACCACAAAAACCGACCTCATATCAAAAGCTAATATTTTTTTCCTGGTTAACAAGCCCAGTACCTACAAAATGATGGTCTATGACTCTTTTGTTAATGCCATAGGCGTTAATGCCCATGTAAACATGTATTTGTACCATTGCGATGAAAGCCTGTTTATAAACGCGCTGGAGCGCAGCCTGGGCGAATATGATTATTATGTAATAATGCCGCACTTTAGGGATGCCAACTCTAACCATGTAAGCTTTACCGATAAGGTAATGGAGCTTTTAGAGCAAATACCCAAAGACAAGCTTATTATGCTTGATAATACAAAGCCCGAAATAAAAGGCCACTATGGCACCATATACCAGGATTTTAAAAATGATATTTACCACGCACTTAAAGAGGGGCTAGATAAAATAAGCAAGTACGATAAGATAATACTGGTGTACCCCAGCAAATCGGCAAACCCATACCCGCGCCGCATAGTAAACGGTTTCCAGATGTTTTGCCGGGAATACAAGCTGGATTTTGAGATACTGGACGAAATTTATGAAGATATGGAGCTGCAGCGCAAAGACGTGTATGTAACCATACAGGAGCGCGACCTGGTAAACCTTATGCGCCAGGTGCGCAACAAAAATTTAACGCTGGGGCAGGATATAGGTATAATATCTTATAACGAAACGCCGCTAAAAGAACTTTTAGGCATAACCGTAATATCTACCGATTTTAAAGCCATGGGAGAATCTGCTGCATACATGGTTTTAAAAAACAAAAAGGAAAGCGTTAAAAACGTGTTTAAATACATAGAAAGAAACTCGCTTTAAACACCCACAGCACCCGCTTTACAGCATAGTACAGGATACCTATATAAAATAGAGGCAATATGTTTGCGTATAAATACCAAACATTATGAAATACCAAAGTGTAACTCTTTTTTTTGCCGCGTTTGCCCTGTGGAGCGCAAAAACCACTGCACAAAAAGCCCCGCAGCTGGGCAAAGCCCCTATTGATAAAGTAATAGCGGCCATGATACCCGAAGAAAAAGCACACCTGCTTTTAGGTACCGAAATGCTGGGTGCCACTATAGACGGAAAACCACGCATGCATGCACCCGGAGCCGCCGGAGCCACCTATGGCATTCTCAGGTTAGGTATCCCCGCTTTACTACTGGCCGATGGCCCTGCAGGCATAAGGATAGAACCGCATAGAGAAGGTGATACAAAAACATATTATGCAACGGCGTTTCCGGTGGGCACATCCCTTGCGTCTACATGGAATACAACCCTTATTGAAAGGGTGGGCAACGCCATTGGCCAGGAGGTTAAAGATTATGGGGTAGATGTGTTGCTGGCACCGGCGCTAAACATTCAGCGCAACCCGCTTTGCGGCAGGAATTTCGAATATTACTCAGAAGACCCTGTGGTAGCCGGCGAAATTGCCGCTGCCTATGTAAACGGCGTACAGGCAAATGGGGTAGGTACATCGGTTAAGCATTTTGCTGCAAACAACCAGGAAACCAACCGCCTTTCTATAAACGAGCACATAACCGAAAGGGCCATGCGCGAAATTTACCTTAAGGGTTTCCAGATTGTAATAAAAAAATCGAGTCCCTGGACGGTTATGTCTTCTTATAATAAAATTAATGGGCAGTATACCTCAGAAAGAGAAGATTTATTAACCCATATCCTCAGGAAAGAATGGGGCTTTAAAGGCTTTGTAATGTCAGACTGGTTTGGCGGTTATACAGATTTTGCGAGCACAGGCAGTGCATCAAGCAATGTTACGGCACAAATGGTAGCCGGTAATGATGTATTGATGCCAGGCACCATATTTCAGTATGATGCCTTAGTGGCGGCTATAAAAAGCGGCACTTTATCAAAAGATGTTGTAGACCGTAATATTAAAAGCATTCTTGAAATTGCACTTAAATCACCTGCCTTTAAAAAGATGAAATATTCTAACACGCCAGACCTTAAAGGGCATGCCCAGATTGCACGGGAGGCTGCGGCCGAAGGCATGGTACTTTTAAAAAACGAAGGTAATGTACTGCCTTATAATGCATCAACAGGTGCTGTGGCTTTATTTGGCATAACGTCTTATAACTTTATTGCAGGCGGCACAGGCAGTGGCGATGTTAACGAGGCTTACACCATATCTTTAATGGATGGCCTTAACACGGCAGGCTATAAAGTAGATGAAAAGCTAAAGGCATTGTATGTGCCTTTTGTGGCAGAAGAATATAAAAAAGAAAATGAGCGCAGGGCAAACTCAGGCGGTATACTTGCCACACCTAAAAAAATGCCCGAGCTGCTGCTGGACAGCCAGGCCATAGCGCAGGCTGCAAAACAAAACGCTGTTGCGGTTATAACCATAGGCCGTAATTCCGGCGAAAATGGCGACCGCCAGATTACCGCCGATTTTTATATAGCCCAGGACGAAATAAGGCTTATTGAAAATGTATCAAAATCATTTCATGCCGAAGGCAAAAAGGTAATTGTAATACTAAACATTGGCGGGGTAGTAGAAACCTTTAGCTGGAAAGATAAAGTAGACGCTATTTTACTGGCCTGGCAACCGGGGCAGGAGGGTGGCAATGCCGTGGCCGATGTGGTTTCGGGCAAAGTAGTGCCGTCAGGAAAGTTAACCATGACCTTTCCGGTAGATTTTAACAACAACCCCTCATCTGCAAACTGGCTGGGCACACCGCTAAACGACCCTAAAGATGTTGTTTATGAAGAGGGCATTTATGTGGGCTACCGTTATTTTAATACGTTTAATATAAAACCGTCATTTGAGTTTGGTTATGGCAAATCCTATACTGATTTTACATATACCGATGTAAAGCTAAGCAGTGCCGTTTTTGAAGACAAAATAACAGTAACCCTTACAGTTACCAATACAGGTAAATCTGCCGGAAAAGAAGCCGTGCAGCTGTATGTGTCGGCGCCCGGTGTTACGGTAGATAAACCCGAATCTGAACTGAAGGCATTTGCCAAAACAAAGCTTTTACAGCCCGGCGCATCAGAGGTGGTAACACTGCAATTAACGGCAACCGAACTAGCTTCTTTTGAAGATACAAAAAGTGCGTGGGTGGCCGAAGCAGGCACCTACGAGGTAAAAATAGGCGCTTCATGCCGCGATATAAAGCTTAAGGCATCTTTTGTGCTTAAAGAGGAAAAAGTGGTCGAAAAGGTCCATAATGCCTTTACAACAGATGTTGAGGTAAACGAGGTAAAATCAAAGTAACCTCCCTATTGTTATA
>JAZKDS010000376.1:13392-16447 GCA_040387455.1 Bacteroidota bacterium | reverse complement strand
TATATCATCAATCAATCAACCCTGCAATGAAAAAATTTTACTATTGGCTGTTAGTCATGCCTTTACTGTATTCGTGTTCTGGCGAACCAGACTATGTGCCTATTGCTGAAGAAACGCATGAAGATATACTCAACCTGCCGCAAACCCCTTATAACTATAGCGATTTAAACCTGCCTGCTTACTTTTTAGCCAATGATAACGGTGCTTTGCCCAGCTCTGTAAACGGTATTGACAATACCCCTGCGGGCAACGCCGTAACTGATAACGGCGCTACATTGGGCCGTGTATTGTTTTATGATGTAAGCCTCAGCGCTAACCGCACTACGGCCTGCGGCTCCTGCCACAGGCCCGAAAAAGCCTTTGCCGACAGCAGCCCCTTTAGCCACGGCCTTTATGGACAACCCACACGCCGCAACTCTATAACACTGGTAAACAGCCGCTTTTATAAACGAGGTCACTTTTTTTATGATGAAAGAGCAAACACGCTTGAAGACCAAGCACTTATGCCGGTAGTAGATATTAGGGAGATGGACCTAACCATGGAGCAAATTACTCAGCGTGTACAGGCGCAATCCTATTACCCTAAGCTGTTTAAGGCTGCCTTTGGCGACAGCCATGTAAGTAACGAACGCATTGCCGATGCGCTTTCGCAGTTTATGAGGAGTATTGTAAGCTTTGATTCTAAGTATGATGCGGGGCGTGCACAGGTAGCTAATATGGTAGATGATTTTCCTAATTTTACCATTGAAGAAAACCGTGGTAAAGCATTATTCCTTAAAAGCCTGGACCAGGGTGGCCTTGCCTGCTATGCCTGCCATACTACAGAGGCTTTTGTAAGCCCTAACATAGGCCCTATAAACAATGGGCTCGACCTGGCTTCTACCACAGATTTAGGGGCTTTTGAACACTACCCTGACAAGCCCAACCTTAAAGGCGCTTTTAAGATACCCACACTGCGCAACATAGCCCTTACCGGGCCTTATATGCACGATGGGCGTTTTAATACCCTGATGCAGGTTATAGAGTTTTACAACAGCGGCGTGCAAAACCATGCGCAATTATCGCCGTTTCTTAAAGGTGGAGACGGCCTGCCCAGGCATTTAAACCTGACGCAGGAAGACAAAATAGCCCTGCTCAAGTTTTTGTACACTTTAAACGGCACCACTATTTTTAACGATCCTCGGTGGTTAGACCCTTTTATTAATCAGCATCTTTAGGCTATGCCCTTAAGGCATGCAGCCTGGCTACATATTTACCCACCACGTCAAACTCAAGGTTTATGGTAGTACCTGCTTTTATAGCATTGAAGTTAGTATGTTCAAAAGTATAAGGTATAATGGCCACGCTAAACTCATTATTTTTTGAGTTTACTACGGTAAGGCTCACGCCGTTAACCGTTATACTGCCTTTTTCTATGGTAATATTTTGCGGGCCTGCATCATAAGTAAAGGTAAAATACCAGCTGCCGCCGGCTTCTTCAACACTTTTGCAAACACCCGTCTGGTCTACATGGCCCTGCACAATGTGTCCGTCAAGCCTGTCACCCAGCTTCATGGCTCGTTCTAAGTTTACGGTAGTGCCCACAGCCCAGCCGCTAAGATTGGTCTTTTCAAGGGTTTCTTTAATGGCCGTTACGGTATAGCTGTCGGCATCAATAGCTACAACGGTAAGGCAAACACCATCGTGCGCAAGGCTCTGGTCTATCTTAAGTTCGTGGGTTATGGGGCTGCTGAGTGTTATGTGTATATTGTCGTTTTCTTTTTCAATACGCCTTATGGTAGCGGCGGTTTCAATTATTCCTGTAAACATGCTAATTATTTGTGTAAATTTGTAACACCAAAATTAAGCAATTAAACACATCATGACAAAAAAGGCAGAAAATGTAATTGTAGGCATATCTATAGGCGACTTAAATGGCATTGGGGCAGAAGTATTGCTCAAAACCTTTGAGGACATCCGCATGATGGAAATGTGCACACCGGTTATTTTTGCCAATGTAAAAATACTGTCGTTTATAAAAAAAGCGCTTGACCTTAATGCCATCAACCTGCACGGCATAGATAGCCTTGACCAGTTGGTTATAGGCAAAATAAATGTGCTGAATGTATGGAAAGAAGGCGTAAACCTTGAGTTTGGCAAAAATGACGAGGTTATAGGCGAGTATGCCATCAAATCGTTTACGGCAGCAGTTGAGGCTTTAAAAGAACACCATATAGATGTGCTGGTTACAGCTCCTATTAATAAATACAACATACAAAGCGAGGAATTTAAATTCCCGGGGCATACTGATTATCTTGACCAGCAGCTGGAAGGCGATGCCCTTATGCTAATGGTAGATGATAAGCTTCGTGTGGGCTTATTAACAGATCATATACCTGTCAACGAGGTATCGTCGCACCTTACTGAGGCGCTTATCCGCAAAAAAATGCTTACCTTAAATAAAACCCTTAAACAGGATTTCAGGATAAGCAAGCCCAAAATTGCCATGCTGGGTGTAAACCCGCACAGTGGCGATAACGGTGTTATAGGCACTGAAGATGACACCATAGTTAAGCCTGCCCTTAAAAAGCTTTTTGATGAGGGTGTATATGTTTTTGGCCCCTATAGCGCCGACAGCTTTTTTGGAAGTGGTCAGTATGAAAAGTATGATGCTGTTATAGCCGCTTATCATGATCAGGGGCTTATTCCGTTTAAAACACTTTCGTTTGGAAACGGTGTAAATTATACCGCCGGGCTCGACGGAATTCGCACATCGCCAGACCACGGAACGGCGTATGAAATTGCCGGAAAAGGCCTTGCCGACAATAATTCGTTTAAAGAAGCCGTTTATTTAGCACTAGATATATATCATAACCGTGCGGAATACAGAGAGATAAGCAAAAATCCTCTTAAAATAAGAGAAAAACAGGAAGAATCAAAAAAATTCAATTAACGGTTTTGGAATTGCAATAATTTTATATCTTTGCACGCTCAAAACTGTTGTGATGAACAAGTTGCGGTTGCAATAGCCGTAAAAAAAGTAAAAGTAACAGTAATAAAACTGGTAACATGAAAG
>JAZKDS010000376.1:6019-13382 GCA_040387455.1 Bacteroidota bacterium | reverse complement strand
TCATGTCATCTTCAGTTTGAGTTTGATATAGACAAGACGTTCTTTGATGATTTTAGCTTTGACGAATATAACGACGCCAATGTTAAGATAAAGATAACCCTGGATAAGAAAAGCACCCATATGGAGCTTAGCTTTAAGCATAAGGGCACTGTTAACGTTCCGTGCGACCTGAGCAACGAAGATTTTGACCAGCCCATTAAAGGCATGATAAAGCTTATTGTAAAATTTGGCGACGAATATAACGATGACAATGAAGAGATGCTTATTTTGCCGCATGGCGAATATCAGGTAAACGTAGCACAATATATATATGAGATGATTGTGCTCTCTGTACCCTCAAAAAGGGTGCACCCTGGCATTAAAGACGGTACGCTTACAAGCGTAATCAACAAACTGGACGAGCTGGCACCAAAAGTGCAAAAGAAAAAACAGCCGAAAAAAGAAGAAGAACAAAAAACAGATACCGACCCGCGGTGGGACGGCTTGAAGAAACTATTAACGGATAATAAATAATATAGTAAAATGGCACATCCTAAGAGAAAGATTTCCAAAACAAGAAGAGATAAGAGAAGGACGCATTATAAAGCATCTGTACCTCAAATTGCTACATGCCCGGTAACAGGCGAAGCACATTTATACCACAGGGCTTACTGGCACGAAGGCAAAATGTACTACAGAGGTCAGGTAGTTATAGATAAAGCAGAAGCTGTAGCATAATTGCTTAAAAGTATAGGGTAAAACTCTCACTACGTGGGAGTTTTTTTGTTAAATACCCTTTTTTTAAAATTAGCGCGGCATATTTCCTGCCATATTGTAAAATTTTTGTAATTTCCACCGCTTTCCGGGTGCGCTCGCATGCCCGGAATCGAATGATTATTAATATCCTATGAGTAAAATTACCGCCGCCATTACCGCCGTAGGGGCTTACGTACCGGAGTTTGTATTAACCAACCACTTGCTGGAATCTATGGTAGATACAAATGATGAATGGATAACCTCGCGTACGGGTATTAAGCAAAGGCATATACTTAAAGATGCCGATAAAGGTACCTCATACCTTGCTATTAAAGCCGCCGAAGATTTACTCGCTAAATCGGGCACAAACCCAGAAGAAATAGATATGGTACTGGTAGCTACTACCACACCAGATATGCCCGTTGCGGCTACTGCCGTATATGTGGCTACACACATAGGCGCCACAAATGCTTTTGCTTATGATTTGCAGGCAGCATGCTCAAGCTTTTTATATGGCATGAGTACTGCAGCAGCTTATATACAAAGCGGGCGTTATAAAAAAGTATTGCTTATAGGCGCCGATAAAATGTCTTCTATAATAGATTATACAGACAGGGCTACGTGCATCATCTTTGGTGATGGAGCGGGCGCTGCACTTTTTGAACCAAACTATGAAGGCCTTGGCCTTCAGGACGAAATATTAAGGAGCGATGCCATAGGCCGCGATTTTCTTAAAATTGACGCAGGCGGGTCTTTACTGCCAGCTTCTCACCAAACTATTGACAATAAGCAGCATTATGTTTACCAGGATGGCAAAACCGTATTTAAATATGCGGTAAGCAATATGGCAGATGTAAGCGAGAAAATAATGAAGAAAAACAACCTTAGCCATGACGATATAAACTGGCTGGTGGCCCACCAGGCTAACCGCAGGATTATAGATGCTACTGCATCGCGCATGGGTGTAGACGAAAGTAAGGTACTGATTAACATACAAAAATATGGCAACACCACATCGGCTACACTGCCATTGGTGTTAAATGACTTTGAGCACCTCTTTAAAAAGGGAGATAATATTATCTTTGCTTCTTTTGGCGGAGGCTTTACATGGGGTTCCATTTATCTTAAATGGGCTTATAACAAAAACTAAACAGACACTTAAAATAAAATACGGAAAAATATGGATATCAGAGAAATTCAAAACCTAATCAAGTTTGTGGCAAAATCCGGCGCTACAGAAGTAAAATTAGAGATGGATGATATTAAGATCACCATAAAAACTACAACTGAAGGTGCTGCCGAAACAGCAACAACTTATGTACAGCACATTCCTGCTGCACCGGTTGCCCAAGCTGCCCCACAGGCTGCTGCTCCAGTTGCGCCACAGGTACCTGCCGGCGAAGACACCTCTAAGTTTTTAACCATCAAGTCTCCTATTATAGGAACCCTTTACAGAAAACCGTCTCCGGATAAACCTGCATTTGTAGAAGTAGGTACTACGGTATCTAAAGGCGATGTGGTTTGTGTTATCGAAGCCATGAAATTGTTTAACGAAATTGAATCTGAAGTATCAGGCAAAATCGTTAAAGTACTAGTTGATGATTCATCTCCTGTAGAGTTTGATCAGCCATTATTCCTGGTAGACCCGTCTTAATTATTTTAAATCATGAATTATGAATGTTGAATTATCTGCATCATAAGAATTTAAAGTTAGCTATGCCCGATTCGCCTTTACAGGCTCGGGTCATCATTTAAAATTTAAAATAAGGAAAGAGCGATGTTTAAAAAAATATTAGTTGCAAACAGGGGCGAAATTGCACTTCGTGTAATCAGGACCTGTAAAGAGATGGGTATAAAAACGGTTGCGGTATATTCTACAGCCGATGCAGAGAGCCTTCACGTAAAATTTGCCGATGAGGCAGTTTGCATAGGCCCTCCGCCAAGTAACCTGTCTTACCTTAAAATATCAAACATAATTGCTGCTGCAGAAATTACAAATGCCGATGCCATTCACCCGGGTTACGGTTTTCTTAGTGAAAACGCACGTTTTTCGAGGATATGCAGAGAGCATGGTATAAAATTTATTGGTGCATCACCAGATATGATTGACAAAATGGGAGACAAGGCTACGGCCAAAGCTACCATGAAAGCAGCAGGAGTACCTTGTGTACCGGGTTCTGACGGTCTTTTAGACTCATATGAACATGCCGAAAAACTGGCTGCTGAATTTGGCTACCCTATCATGCTTAAGGCTACGGCCGGTGGCGGTGGTAAAGGTATGCGCGCAGTGTGGAAGCATGACGAACTGCTAAAAGCATGGGAAAGCGCCCGCCAGGAAGCTGCTGCATCTTTTGGTAATGATGGTATGTATATGGAAAAGCTTATTGAAGAGCCACGCCATATTGAAATACAAATTGTGGGCGACTCATTTGGCAAAGCATGCCACCTTAGTGAAAGGGACTGCTCTGTACAACGCCGCCACCAAAAGCTTACTGAAGAAACACCTTCGCCGTTTATGACGGATGAGCTTCGTCAAAAAATGGGCGACGCTGCTGTAAGGGCTGCCGAATATATTGCATATGAAGGCGCCGGTACGGTAGAGTTCCTGGTAGATAAGCACCGCAATTTCTACTTTATGGAAATGAATACCCGTATACAGGTAGAGCACCCTATTACTGAACAGGTAATAGATTATGACCTTATACGTGAGCAGATACTTGTGGCAGCAGGTACCCCAATTTCGGGTAAAAACTACCTGCCTGAGCTACACTCTATAGAATGCCGTATTAATGCCGAAGACCCGTATAATGATTTCCGCCCGTCTCCGGGTAAAATTACTACCCTGCACATGCCGGGTGGCCACGGCGTAAGGCTTGATACACACGTATACAGCGGTTATACAATTCCGCCTAATTACGACTCTATGATAGCCAAGCTTATAACTACCGCCCAAACAAGGGACGAGGCGATAAATAAAATGAAGCGTGCGCTTGATGAATTTGTTATAGAAGGCATCAAAACCACTATACCTTTCCACCGCCAGCTTATGGATGAGCCGGATTATGTGGCTGGTAACTACACTACAAAATTCATGGAGTCTTTTAAAATGAAAGATCCTGCATAATATCACATCCCGCCTTACCGGCGGGATTTTTTGTTTTATTCTGCTATGCGCCTATGTACAAACCTCCTCGTGCAAGCTAAATTTCCATCACATTTAATGCACAAAATACCCGCCAATTCAAATTATCCTATATTTTTGCAATCGGCGCAAGCTTTATTAACCATAAAATAAATTAAACCTGCATGAAAAATTCTACTACCGCCTTTAAAGCATTTATTGGCACCTTTGTATTGCTGCTTATGTTTAGCACAAACGCCCTTGCACAGGATAAAATTAGCGAAGGCGCAACAGCTGTTACCAAACAAATGAAAACACAGCTTTCATTAAACGATGGCCAGTACACAAAAGTGCTGGACATTAATAAAACGTTTCTTACCAAAGCTACCGAGGCTAACAAAACAGTAAACAAGACAGAGAAAGCTAAAAAACTTAAAACCCTTGCAGATGATAGAGAATCAAAGCTAAAATCGGTTTTAACGGCAGACCAGTATAAAACATTTGCCGCGAACAGAGCCAATTACGCTAAAAAGCTGAGAGAATATTATGAAGCAAAATAATATACAAAACCACGTCGAAAGCGTGGTTTTTTTTATACTTATTCAAATTTTACATCTACCGTCCTGGTAAGTTGCCCTTCAACAAGATCCGGCAGCCTTATATGTAAAATTTGGTTTTTATAGGTTAGTAGAGCATCTGGCACTTTATAAAAACCTGCCTTGCCCCTGCAAAAACAATGCACACCAAAAAGCAACTTACCTTTATCGGCATCCATTTCGGTAAAGTTTTCATCGGTTTCAAAAATCACTTCTTCGCTATAGCCATCATCGGCATAGTTAGGGTTGCGGTTTTTATTGTAGGCATATTTCACTACTACCCTGCCGGGCATATCTTCAATACTGTAATAAGGCCGTTTTGAGTCGTCTGTTTTTATCGAGAGGCTTTTATCCTTCATAATCTCAATGCTACAATTGCCTGCCGCAGGACAAATGCTTGTAATAATTGCCTTAGATGCTGCCGGATTTTTAAGTGTACCGCACGAAGCAAGTCCTCCTAAAAATATCAATAAAATACTTTTTTTCATATGCTACATCTGAATATCTTAAAGATACGGTTTTAAGGTTATATTATTTTATTGAAAACTTAATTTAGACCATTTATCCAATTTAATATGCAATAAAAACCTAATTTGCTATCTTCGTGAACTTTAAGCAACCCAAACATATTGAATATTACCTAAACAAACTAAATGAAACTAAAACTACTTTACCTGTGCCTGCTGGGTTTTACAGCAGGTATAGCGCAGGCGCAAAATACCGCCTGGACTAAAGAAGGCCGCAATGCAACAGCAGGACTCGCCTTGCTGGACAGGGCTTCTACCCCACTGGCTTACCATATGTACTCGCTTAACCTGGGTGCATTAAAACAACAGGTGCAAAATGCCCCGCTACGCATGGCAGGCGTTACATCATCTGTAATTGTGGCATTTCCTGATGGCGATGGCACCTTAAAAAACTACCGCATATATTATGCTCCGGTTATGCAGCCCGGCCTTGCCGCCAAACATACCTATATGCGCTCTTATACCGGTGTTAGTATAGACAAACCGTCTGAAACCATTCGCTTCAGCATTACACAATACGGCCTGCACAACATGACGTTTGCTCCCGGGCAAACGGCATACACAGACCCCTATACTACAGACTTGCAACATTATATTGTGTATAAAAAGCAAGATGTAAGAACACCGCGCACTTTTAGGTGCGACACACCCGAGAACACACGCAACGCTCAGAAAACTGCAGAAAACAATCTTCAACAAACGGTAATGAGTACCGATGGTACCTTTAGGGTATACCGCCTGGCACTGGCCTGTACCATAGAGTATGCTGCCTTTCATATAACTGCTGCAAACTTAGATGGCGGTACCCTCGCCCAGAAAAAAGCAGCGGTGCTTGCTGCCATGAATGTAACCATGACAAGGGTAAACGGTATTTACGAAAGAGACTTCAGCATTACCATGGAGCTTGTAGATAACAACGAAGACGTGATTTTTGTTGACTCTGATGATTTTGACAACAGCAATACCGATAATGCATTATTAGGCCAAAGCCAGGGCGTTATAGACGCTAACATTGGCTTTGACAATTATGATATAGGCCATGTGGCCAGCACAGGCGGCGGTGGCGTAGCCCAATTATGGTCGCCGTGTTCAGATAGCAAAGCACGAGGCATAACCGGCCTTGGCGCACCTGTAGGCGATTCTTATGATGTAGATTATGTAGCGCACGAAATGGGTCATCAGTTTGGTGGCAACCATAGTTTTAATAATGAATGTGGCGGTAACAGAAATAACAATACAGCTTATGAGCCAGGTAGCGGCACAACCATTATGGCCTATGCCGGTGTGTGCGACCCTAATGTAGAGTGGCACAGCGATGCACAGTTTCATGCACAAAGCATTTTAGAAATGTCCTTATTTATTGCAGGAGCAGGCAATTGCAGCACTAACACCGTAACCGAAAACATTCCGCCGGTAACCGATGCCGGAAAAGACTATACCATACCTTATGGCACTGCTTTTATACTTGAAGGATCGGCTACAGATGTAAACAATGACGCCCTTACATATTGCTGGGAGCAGTTTGATAACGAAATCTCGGTACAGCCGCCCCTGGCAACATCAGCATCCGGGCCTAACTTTCGCTCTATGGCACCTAAAGAAGTGCCACAGCGCTACATGCCCGATATTGAAGCTGTACTGGAAAACAATCTTTATCCTACATGGGAGGTAATAAGCGATGTGGCCCGTCATTTTGATTTTGCACTTACCGTAAGAGACAATAATATACTGGGCGGCCAGGTCACCATTGATTATATGCGTGTAAACGTATCGGGTACCGCTGGTCCGTTTGCCGTTACATCGCCTGATACTAACGTAAACTGGCAGGCAGGCACCAATCAAAACGTAACCTGGAATGTAGCCGGAACCACATCAAACGGAGTAAACACGCCGTATGTTGATATTTACCTTAGCGCCGATGGCGGATATACCTACCCAACCATACTTGCTGCAAAAGTACCTAATGATGGCAGCGAAGTGGTTACCATACCTAACGTTACCGGCGGCAATAAAAGAATTATGGTAAAAGGTTATAACAACATATTTTATGACCTGGGCAACAGCAACTTTACCGTTACTGCACCTGCTACCACCATGGCCATTGCCGTTAACGGCAGCCAAAACATTACAGCCTGCAAGGGTAATGATGTGGTGTATACTTTATCATACAATGCTTATGCAGGTTTTGCAGGCACAACCACCTATACTGTAATGGGCAACCCTACCGGGTCTGTTGTTACATTTAGCCCAAACAGCAACACTGCAAACGGCATAGTTACCGCAACAGTAACAAATACTGATGGAGCTGCTGCAGGCTTTTACAGCATGACGGTTACGGCTACATCGGGCAGTGAGGTAAAAATTGTACACCTGTATCTTGACCT
>JAZKDS010000376.1:864-6009 GCA_040387455.1 Bacteroidota bacterium | reverse complement strand
TGACCTGCTTGATACCGGTTTTGGTCCCGTGATACCTATTAGCCCAGCCGAAGGTGCTACCGCCGTAAACCCTACTGTAGCATTTGAATGGCAGGATGCTGCAAATGCTTCGACTTATGAAATTGAAGTAGCCACCGATGCAAATTTTACAAATATTGTTGCACAAGGGAGTGTAACAGATACTAATTTTAGTACTTTCCTATCTCAAAGCACACAGTATTACTGGAGGCTACGCCCGGGGAATGCAGGATGCTCCGGCGATTATGCTGAAGCCTTTAGCTTTACAACCGGCTACAACCTGTGTACCGATTATATTTCTACCGATGTGCCACTTAACATATCAGCATCTGATGTAGTTACTGTAAACTCAACTGTACTTATTGATCAAGTTGCTGCCATTCAAAATGTTGCCGTTAGTATAGATATAACCCACACATGGTTGGGCGACCTTACCGTTACACTAATAAGCCCCCAGGGTACCGAGGTACAACTGTTTAGCCAGGACTGCTGGAGCGACCAGGATGTTTATGCAACTTTTACTGATGCCGGTACAGCATCTGTTTGTAATAGTGGCCCCGCCGATGCAGCGCTTAGCGGACTTATAATTCCTGATGAGCCGCTTTCGTCACTTAACGGCGAGTCTCCGGAAGGAGAATGGACACTAAGGGTATTTGATGAGTTTGGTCAGGATGGTGGCGCTATTAACAGCTGGAGCCTTAATATTTGTACCATACAACCAGCCATAGCCAGTATAAAAAATAATTTATTTGCAGACTTTGCCTTATATCCTAATCCTAACAACGGTAACTTTACCATACGTTTTAATGCCACAGGCAATAATGATGTAGCGGTTACGGTATACGATATAAGAGGCCGAAAAATTACCGGCCAAAACTATGCAAACCCAGGCGGATTGTTTGAACAAAACATATCGTTGCCGGAAGTGCAGCAGGGTATTTACCTGGTGCATGTGCAGCAGGGAACCAGCACCGTTACTAAAAAACTGGTAGTTAAATAACACAAAAATGGGATGCTAATTAGCATCCCATTTTTATTTACCGTTAAAGGTACTCATAGTATTAGCAATACCAGAGAGTGTAAATTCCTTAATAGCCTCTACAGATGTATCAAGCCTTTCAGGCAGCTTGGCCTTCTCGTCATCGCCCCATTCGCCCAGCACATAGTTTACCTGCTGGCCTTTTTTAAATTCATCGCTTATGCCAAACCTAAAGCGGGCATAATCTGCCGTGCCCAGTATTTGCTGTATGCTTTTAAGGCCGTTATGGCCGCCGTCGCTACCCTTGCCTTTAAAACGTATGGTACCAAAAGGTATATTAAGGTCATCGGTTACCACAAGCAGGTTTTCCAGCGGAATGTTTTCTTTATCAATCCAGTATTTTACGGCTTTGCCGCTAAGGTTCATATAGGTATTGGGCTTCAGCAAAAACAGCGTGCGCCCTTTAAGCTTATATTCGGCCATAGCCCCCAGCTTAACAGTTTCATAGCTAAGGCCTTCCTGCTGTACAAGCCTGTCCAGCACTTTAAAGCCTATGTTGTGGCGCGTGTTTACATACTCTGCGCCTATGTTGCCCAAGCCGGCAATAAGGTATTTTTTCATGGGGTCTGTAGGTTCTTTTGCCTCTTTTTTTGATGAAAAAAGCGATGTTAGCCAGTTCATGCGGCAAAGATAATCTTTTTAGATTATTAGATAGTTTGTATTTTAGACGGATAGGACTGGAAGTAGTTTGTATAACCAATTTGTTATTATGAAAAAATGCATTGTGCTGTTGTTAGTCATAGCTGCCTGCGGCAAGCCCGATACCGGCAAAAGCCTTCCCTGGTTACAGGACTTGGAGAGAATCCGGACGAGAAAAGATATGGTATTGAAATTACACCAGACACACTATTTTATTGCGTGGAAAAAGAAGGTAGTAGCGAAACCTATGATTATTTTTACTTTGAATCTGGCGGCCCATTGTTTGCGGATTTAGCAAAACAGGCAAAGGCTTTGTTTGTGGATGATTATAGACCTGTTGATGTGCCCGATGCAATGCCTTACCAGCTTATATTGAAACTGGGCGATACCTTGGTTTTAGATAAAACATTTGTGATGCCTTATCTGGAAGAAAGCCAGGCACAGCTTGTGCAGCAGATAGAAAACTTAAGGAAGCTCAAAATAAAAATGAAAAGGATGAATTATCACAGGTTTGATGGAAAACTGCTTACCGAGAGGCTTCCGGAACCACCGCCGGTACCTGAATTATCCAAACAACGATAATTACACACATCATACCTTTAATAGTACAAAAATCAAGTAAATGACGATACCAGAATTTAAGCAGCAGTTTTTGGACATACTTAACACCATCGAAAATACAAATTACAGCAACATAGCTGCCCAATTTAAGATGATAGCATTAACCCGGGAATTTTATTTATGAACCATTTTATAACAAGGGAGGAAATAATTGACGTGGTAGATGCCGTGGAATGTTTTGAGAATAATAATGAGGCCCGGATTGATGCCTTTGGCGAATTTAGATTTAACATAAGGAGTATGACTAAAGCCAAAAATATGTTTGATGATTTAGGGCAGGGCTATAGCGATTATTTGTTTTACATACTTAATTACTATGTGGAACATAAAACCCTTTTTGCTGAGTGTAACAGCTAACAAAAAAAAGCGCCCCATAATGGAGCGCTCTTTGTAATATAACGGATAGATAAATTACTTTTTCTTTCCTTTTGCCGGAGCTTTTGCAGCTTTTGCAGCCTCTTGGGCAGCTTTCATAGCAGCACGAGAGATACGAACCTGAGCAACAACAGTGTTTTCTGGCTGAAGCAGTTTAAAGTTATCCTGAACAAGTTTAGTTATGTAAAGTTTGTTACCCATTTCCAGTTCAGAGATATTAGCCTCTACAAAGTCAGGAAGGTTAGCAGGTAAAGCCCTTACTTTAAGTTTACGTTGGTTAACACGAAGTACACCACCACCAAGTACACCCGGAGATGTTCCTGTAATTTTAACCGGTACATCCATAGTGATTTCTTTATCATCATGAAGCTGGTAAAAATCTATGTGAAGGATTTTGTCGTTTACCGGATGAAACTGGATATCCTGAAGGATAGCGTTGTAAGATTTTCCGGCAAGATCAATTACCACTGTGTGTACGTTTGGAGTGTAAACAAGGTTTTTGAATGCAATTTCTTCTGCAGTAAAATGTACTGGCTGATCTCCTCCGTATAACACGCAAGGAACCATTCCAGCATTACGTACCGTACGCGTTGCCGCCTTACCCACGCTTTCTCTTTCAGATCCTTTAATCGTAATCGATTTCATTTGAAATAATAAATATAGTTAATAATAAAAATTTGTTATTGTAAAAACTTACCGCTTATAGAGGTGTTGTTTTGCACCATGTGCATTACCTCTGCAAACAGCCCTGCGCAGGTTACCACCCTTATCTTGCTGGTTTCCTGCTTAAGAGGTATACTGTCTGTAACAATAAGTTCTTTTAGCTGGCTTTGCTCAATTTTTTCATAAGCGCCACCACTTAATATTGGGTGTGTACAAATAGCGCGAACGCTAAGGGCACCTTTTTCCATCATCAGGTCGGCCGCTTTTGCAAGGGTTCCGCCTGTATCTATCATGTCGTCTACCAGTATAATGTTACGGCCTGTAACATCGCCTATTAGCTCCATGGTTTCAATTTTATTAGCTTCTTTACGCTGCTTGTAGCATATTACTACATCGCTGCCCAAAAACTTGCTGTATGCATAAGCCCTTTTACTACCACCCATATCCGGTGAGGCTATGGTAAGGTTATCCAGGTTAAGGCTCTTAATATAAGGCACAAATATAGTTGACGCAAACAGGTGGTCAACAGGTTTCTCAAAAAAGCCCTGAATCTGGTCGGCATGCAGGTCCATAGTCATGATCCTGGTTGCACCTGCAGTTTCTAGTAGCTTAGCCACAAGCTTAGCCCCTATGGGTACACGCGGCTTATCTTTCCTGTCTTGCCTTGCCCAGCCAAAATAAGGCATTACTGCCGTTATGTGCCTGGCCGAAGCTCTTTTTGCGGCATCTATCATTAACAGCAGCTCCATAAGGTTATCTGCGTTAGGAAACGTAGAGCATACTAAAAATACCCTTATACCCCTTATAGACTCTTCAAAAGACGGCTGAAACTCGCCATCACTATAATGTGAAAAAGTTACCTTACCTAACGGTATGCCGTAACTGGCTGATATTTTTTCTGCCAGATAGGTGCTGTTAGAGCAAGAGAATATCTTGGCATCCGGCTCAAATTGCGACATTTTAATATTCTGTTTAGTAGTTAGTTAGTGTTGTGTGTTGTAAACAGGGTGCAAATTTAGAAATTTAATTTGACCTGCAAGGTAATTTATTGGCTAATTTTCCTGAAATTAAATATAATTTTCTAAATTTGCACCCACTTAAAACAATAATTCTACTTGCCTGGATGGCGGAATTGGTAGACGCGCACGACTCAAACTCGTGTACTACGGTGTGTGGGTTCGATTCCCACTCCAGGTACTTTTAAAAACCCTTAGCCCTTGCTAAGGGTTTTTTTATTGTATACTCTGCGTCTGTATACTGATATATAATTATCTCATTAAGTTAGAGCACACAAACACTCTTATCCTTTCAATCTACTCATCTGGCTTAATAATTCAACAAACACGCTAATAAGGAAGAGAATGTTTTAAAGCTTCCTCTTCGCTATTTACATGGTTTCACATTTCTGCTAATCATATAATGTGTGATTTTCTTTAATGATTCTCCAGTTTCTGGATGTATACCCGGATAAGTAAAATACTCATACTTTTTATCGGCTGATTTACCATACCAAATACAGGGTTTATTATGTTTAAAAAAAGTAGTGGTATCGCAAACGGTCACTTTTTTCATTTTTTCAAGCAATATGATATTTAACCCCGTATGTTTATAGCCTTCTCCCTGCAATGCAATATCATCACAATTTGCCGCCTCATAATGATCATCCTTCCAGACCATGCATTTTTTTTCTCCTTTAAAAAAAAACCATGTACATAAGCAAAACAGCGCAAGCAAGCCTCCACCCCATAAAATAGCTTTCTTTTTATTTTTTATGCCATCATTCCCGCTAA
>JAZKDS010000376.1:0-854 GCA_040387455.1 Bacteroidota bacterium | reverse complement strand
CTGCGGCATGGCATCCTCGTTCTTCCCGCCATCTCCTGTTTCAAAACCATTATTATCTAAAATTTCTTTATCAATAATCTCAGGAGCTTTTATATTTTTCACCTCTGTCAATCCTGTATCTTCATTATGAAATTTATAAAATGGCCTTGGATTAAAATCTACCAATATGGCTGCCAAATTTGCATCCGGCCTGTTTCTTAAACTATTCCTTCCATCAAAAAAATTACAAAGAGCCCTAAACTTATCGGGGCTAAAATTTTCAATCTGTCTCTTTTTATCTTTCGAGTCATCCAACTGAAAAAAATCTGCATAAATCATTTTGTCGGCCGCAGTAGCATTTTCATAACGCAGCAATGCCAGCTCTCTTAAACCTGACCTTGTAGGGTTAATTAAATGGCTTGCATACAAGCCATTTTTACTTTTTTGGTATTGTGCCAGTACAGCATTTTTGTAATCGTCAAAGGTTTTAGTGTTCATGATAATTGAGGATTTGAGGAAATGTGTGGAAATATACGGAAACTCAGGAAAACACCGGAAACATAGGAAAAACAACACAATAAGGCATCAAAACAGCCATTTCTTTGCCTCAGAATTTAGTTGAAGCTTTAAGCGCAATAAGGCAAATGTACAAAACTACTTTCAACTTAGTGCTGCTTTACAAACTGTAACAGTTAACCGGGAAGTATACTCGCTTACGGTTTGTTCAGCACACTAATCTTCCCGAAAAATTATGGCCATACCCAAAATGGCGGCTCAAGGCCTTAAGGTTTTTGCGCTGTCATCAAGGCAGCCTCATGTCTAATTTTTTAAAACAAAATGAAATGAAAAAAGCAGTTTTGCTGGCAGCTCTATCG
>JAZKDS010000375.1:0-3009 GCA_040387455.1 Bacteroidota bacterium | reverse complement strand
AAGCATAATATTACAAAATGTTTGTATGTAAAGTACTAACGCACTTTTAAATTATTAGCAGTGAAAATATTTTTTATGATTTTTTAGTCAGAAAAACAAAATGTGGCAAACTAATTGCTAAGCTTGAGTTGTAGTTATATTTATGCCGGTTTAAGTTGTAAAAAGCTTTACCGCCATAGATCAATACTACGTCACAAATATTTTTAAGGGTTGTTATGTTGTAGGTACAACATCTTTATGTAATTTTGTTGCCCAATGAAGAAGTGGTTTTTAAGAATTTTTATCTGGCTTTTTATATTCGCAGTTAGCGGCTATAGTAATCTATATGCCCACACGGATACTATTGCCGCTACCACGATAAAAGATCTTGTAAAACAAAACACGTTTAGCTTTAATGACACTAATGATGAGTTAGAGCCCATTTACAAGGCTACAATTTCTGCAGCCGAAAAACACCTTGATAAAATAGACCCTACCGATAATGAGGAAGAAGAAGAGCAATCTTCTGCTAAAATAACCTCTTGCAACAAGTTTGTAAGTGTACAAAATTATTTTACTTCAGCTTTTTATCCGCAGGTACCCGGATATTTTTGCAGCAGCACAAAAAAACGCATGTCCCAATTTGGGCAGTTTTTTTGCTTTCCATCGCAAAGCCTGCATTTAATATTCAGGGTCATCAGGATTTGATTTAATTTCTTTGCAGGCAAATAAACATTTGTCCTGCCTTCCCCGTTTACTGTTATTTTTTTAGTATGCATCGTTACACTTTAACTTTTTAAAGAACAGGCCTTTGCATACCCATACTTACCATTTATTAAAATCACTAAGAAAGTTGTAATGCTTTAAAAAGCAAATTATTATGAAGAGAGTTTTCATGCTATTGGCTATGTGTGCTGTAATGTTCACAAGCTGCTCAAAAAAAGAAGAACACAAGGAAGAGGAAATTAAATTCCTGGTAACTAACCCTGTAAAAATGGATACCACTATTACCAGTGAGTTTGTGGCCCAGATACGCTCTATACAGCACATTGAGCTTAGGGCGCAGGAAAGAGGTTATCTTGATAAGATTTATGTAGATGAAGGCCAGTCGGTTAAAAAAGGTCAGCTTTTATTCCAGATTATGCCTAAGCTTTATGAAGCCGAAATGCAACGTGCACAGGCCGAAGCTAATTTTGCCGAAATTGAATATAAAAACACAAAAAGGCTGGCAGACAGCAAAGTAGTTGCTCCAAATGAGCTTGCCATGGCAAAAGCAAAATGGGATAAGGCTAAAGCAGAGCTATCATTAACGCAGGTACACCTTCAGTTTACACAAATAAGGGCACCGTTTGATGGTATTATAGACCGTTTTCATGTAAGGCTGGGTAGCCTTGTAGATGAAGGCGATTTACTTACAGAGTTATCTGACAACAGCAAAATGTGGGTATATTATAATGTACCTGAAGCTCAATACCTTGATTTTAAAGAAAAACTTTATAACGATAAAAATAAGGTTAAGGTTAACCTGCTTATGGCTAACAACAAGCTATTTGACTATCCGGGTATTGTAGAAACCATTGAGGCCGACTTTAATAACGAAACCGGTAACATTGCTTTCAGGGCTACCTTCCCTAACCCAAAAAGCCTGTTAAGGCATGGCGAAACCGGTAGTGTTATAATGACAGAGCCTCTTAAGGATGCTATTATTATTCCGCAAAAAGCAACTTTTGAAGTACTTGATAAAAAATATGTGTATGTAATTGATAAAGACAATAAAGTACAGTCAAGAGAAATTGTTATTGGTGCAGAGCTGCCACACATATTTGTAATTAAAGATGGTTTATCTACAGGTGATAAGATTCTTCTTGAAGGCCTTCGTCTTGTAAAAGAAAAAGAGAAGATAGAGTACAAATTTGAGAAACCGGAATATGTACTGTCTCACCTTGAGCTATATGCCGAGTAACCAAACAACTAAAAAAGAAACAAATGTTTACTAAATTCATACACAGGCCGGTATTTGCCATAGTAATTTCGATTATTATAGTATTTATGGGCTCACTGGCAATCATTCAATTGCCTACATCGCAATTTCCTGATATTGCCCCTACAACGGTAAATATCTTTATTGCCTATCCGGGCGCAAGCGCCGATGTATTGGTTAAATCTACCCTTATTACCCTGGAGAACTCTATTAACGGTGTTCAGGACATGAGGTATATGGCTACCGATGCAACCAGCGCAGGCGAAGCCACTTTAAGGATTATTTTTGAACCCGGAACCGACCCTAACCAGGCAGTTATCAGGGTTAAAACAAGGGTAGACCAGGTTATGCCTCTACTACCGGAGCTTGTACAGCGCGAAGGTGTTGTTATTACCCCCATACAGCCCAGCATGCTTATGTATGTTAACCTGTATGCAAAGGACAAAAGCATGGATGAAAAATTCCTGTATAACTATGCCAACGTAAAAATGCTTCCTGAAATTAACAGGATTAAAGGTGTTGCAAGGTCTCAGATATTAGGTAGCCGTACCTATGCTATGCGTATATGGCTAAACCCTGACCGTATGAGGGCTTATAATGTATCTACCGAAGAGGTAATGAAGGCATTAGGCGAGCAAAGTATTGTGGGCCGCCCCGGCCGTATAGGGCAAAGTAGTGGTATAAAAGCACAGTCTTTAGAGTACGTTTTAACCTATAAAGGTCGTTATAGCGAGCCGGCAGAATATAATAATATCATTATACGTGCTAATTCAAATGGCGAGAGCATTCGCCTTAAAGATATAGGCCGTGCAGAGCTGGGCAGTGAGTTTTTTGATATTTATTCAAACCTTGACGGACACCCATCTGCCTCTATTGTACTAAAGCAAAATTATGGCAGTAATGCAACCGATGTAATTGAAAGGGTAAAAGACAAGCTTGAAGAGATGAAAGAAAGCTTTCCTCCAGGCTTAGATTATAAAATTGGTTATGACGTATCTAAATTCCTTGATGCCTCTATAGAGCAGGTAATAGACACGTTAAGGGATGCC
>JAZKDS010000374.1:14342-32448 GCA_040387455.1 Bacteroidota bacterium | reverse complement strand
TTTGAAAATGTAGAAATAACCGAGGAGCCTCCGTACTCAAACGGGGCTATAGAAAATTTGCTGGATAAAATCTTGCTGGATTAGCGCTTACTGCAAATCAATCCTCAGTTTGTTCAGCGTAAAAGCCTCGATGGCGTTGTGGTAATCAACCTCATCCCAGTTGGTTTCTTCGTGCATGGTTTCAAACTCGCGTGCCCAGCTGATAAATTCGGCAATATCCTGGCGGGTGTCGCCGCTAAAAAAACCTTTCTGGCCACTAAGGTAGGCAATGTCGGCAAGGGCTTCCAGGAGCTTGGTGCCCTCTACAGTATAAATTAGATCGTGCATAAAAAGTACGTTTTAATTGATTGATGTTGATGTGGCAATTTGGCAAAAAAAACCAAATGTTTACATTAATTACGGGTTAATTTATCAACTTTTTTATGCACGCATAATAGCTAAGTAATATCTTACAAGGTTGAAATTTCAAAAAGACAAATCAAAAAGCACCAAAAAACAAATCGCAAATTTTAGCTTCAAAAAAACATCATCAAAATTTAATTTTGGACAGCCTGTAAATCGAATGATCCAATCATCTAAAATAGTATATTCGTTTTAGCCGATTCTGAACTCCAAAAGTGAAATATTAAGCGTTTTTTAAAAATATTTTGTAGCTAAATTCTGAATTTTTTAAAATTGAGTGAAGCATATTTGAATTCTCAATTCTAAAATCTGAAATAAATAAAGATACCCTATTAATTTCAGGGCTATGCTTACTGATTAACATAATTTTTATATTTTTGACCCCAAAATAATATAGGGTACGATGGAAAAAAAACTTGAAAAACGCTGGATAGCCGCCTTTTTAATTGTTGCAGCGGTTGCCATTACCGGATTGTTCTGGGAACACGCCACTATAAGCGGGCCTAATCCTAAATTTAACAGTACCGATACCATTGTACCGTCTGATGTGGCCTGGTTGCTAACGGCTGCCTGCCTTGTGCTGCTCATGACGCCCGGCCTTGCCTTTTTTTATGGGGGTATGGTAGGCAAAAAGAACGTTATCAGTACCATGTTAAAGAGTTTTATCTGTCTGGGTGTTATTAGTTTACTGTGGGTGGCTGTGGGTTTTAGCCTTTCTTTTGGCGACCCAATAGGGCCTACTATTAACGGCATTAAGTATGGTATAATAGGCAATCCTACGGATTATGCCTTTTTTGACTATGTAGACCAGCACCCAAGTGCTACTATGGCCAGTACCATACCTTTTATACTCTTTGCACTCTTCCAGATGAAGTTTGCCGTAATAACCCCCGCCATTATTACAGGGGCATTGGCAGAGCGTATCCGTTTTATATCATTCCTGTTGTTTATATGCCTGTTTTGTATCTTTATATATGCACCGCTGTGCCACATGGTTTGGCATCCTAACGGGCTGTTAGGCAGTTACTTTGGTGTGAAAGACTTTGCCGGCGGAACGGTAGTACACATGAGCGCAGGCTTTGCGGCCCTTGCCGGTGTACTGTGTATAGGCAAACGTAAAAACCTGGAATACATACCCACTAACATACCTTTTGTACTACTGGGTACCGGCATGCTATGGTTTGGCTGGTTTGGTTTTAATGCCGGTAGCGCACTGGCGGCCAACAGTACTGCAGCCATGGCTTTTGCTACCACTACCATAGCCTCGGCTTCGGCCATGTTAACGTGGGGCTTTTTTGACAGGCTAAATGGGCGCAAGGTTTCGGCCCTTGGCGTTTGTATAGGTGCTGTAGTGGGGCTTGTTGTCATTACACCTGCTGCAGGATATATATCTATACCAAAGAGTATTTTCTTTGGGTTTGCAGGTGCTTTAGTAAGCAACGTTATGGCACACTGGAAAGGCCTTAAGCGTTATGATGATACCCTTGACGTATTTGCCTGCCACGGTGTGGGTGGTATTATGGGGATGATCCTGACGGCTATTTTTGCCGAGGTGCCCGGTGGAAGCCTCCTGTATGGCGGCTGGAATGTTTTTGGACACCACATGATAGCCCTTGTGCTTGTAGCTACATTCTCGTTTTTTGGAGCGCTGTTACTGTATAAATTCACCAACCTGTTTATTCCGCTTCGTGTGAGTGAGGAGGCAGAAGACCAAGGTCTGGACCTGAGTCAGCACAATGAAACACTGGGGCTTTAGACGCAATATTATATAAAATAAAGGGCTGCCATTGGCAGCCCTTATAATTTACAGTTAATACTGTTTTTAGTTTTTAACCAGCTTTTGGGTTTGTATTTGTCCATTGGTTGTAACAAGAGTAACGGTATAAATGCCATTAGAGTAATTACTTATAGCTACATCAAGCGTTGTAGTATTATTCGGCATTGCCCTGTCATAAAGTGTCTTACCATCCTGAGAGGTTATGGTTACCAACTTCATCTCTTGTGTCGCCGTTAAGGTTACTATGCTGTTAGCCGGGTTAGGGGCAAGGCTGAAGAGACTGAGTTCTTTGTTAGAAAGAATCGGTTCTTCTTGATCAAACTGTCCTACACGCCCTACAAAATTTCCTGAACAACCTTCGATATAACCTCGAAAGCGCGAACCGCTTGCAGAATGGAAGCCAGAAGTTAACACTACTTCATTGCCCGCGTGGTAAACACCCACCGCACCATTGTTTATTACATTAGATGCAGAAATGGTAAACTCCGCCTGACGGTTATCCTGCCCGGAAGCTACATCATTGTCTGCCAATGTAGATAACGTTAAAACCTGTACACATTCCGGTTCTCCAACAGAACATATGAAATCTGTAACTATTTCTATTTGAAGAGCTGTCAGGGAAAAAGATGTATTTATAAATCTTCGTGGAGGAGTTGCCGATCCATCTGGGTCAGTGCTGTAAGCTTCAATTGTACCCGTCCAGCTGCCACCTAAACTTGCAACTCCAGCAGAAGCTGCTATAGTTGCTGCGCCTATATCTGTATTAACAACAATAAATTTCGCATCTTCATTGTTTTTAAAATTTGTAAATGCAGAAAATCCAACATTATTATTTGGAGGAAGTACGCTGTTACTCAACAAATCATTATTTCGTGGGGCATCTGTGAATAGGAAAACTGCTAATGCATTTCCCGGTGTTCGGTTTAAAGTAAGTAAACCATCAATGGTTCCACTGGCTGGAGTACCATTTAATGCCTTAGACACTAAATTAATTGCTCCAGAAATATTTCCATTATCACCATATCTTCTATTAAATGTTGATGTTGTGTTGGAAAAATCTGACTCAATATAAATTCTCGGATTACCGTTTGCACTATATTGCACTATAGCTATTTTATTAGAAGAATTACAGTTAAGTACTTCATTCATAATTGATTGTATGGAATTGTACATGAGATTGTATTCACTGCCTGTTGGGCCTGTAGAGCCTATCGATCCTGTTATTGATCCGCTATTGTCTATAAGAAATATAACATCAGTACCTTGGCTAAAACCCTGTGTGCATAAGAGCACCAAGAGTCCTATATATAAACATACGTTTTTCATAATTTTTCTATTTTAGTTAAACGTATATTAATTACTTATTCATTAAGGTCTTAACAGCGGCTTTAAGTTCGTCAATTTCTGTTTTCTGTTGCTCCAACTGTAATTTTTGGGCTTCAAGCTGCTTGTTTTGCTCAATGGCATACAGGGTAAGCTCTTCAATTTTTTCCTGCTGTATTTTTGCCATCTGGCCTACTTCTATACCATCTTCGGCAACTGTCTTGGCAGAAGGCACATTAGGCAGGTGGCCATTTTGTACAATAAAAGCCTCTACTTCGCTTAATGGTTTTAGCTTATAAGTATCAGCAAAAACATAATCTGCCCAGCCGCTTTGCAGGTGCACCCTTACTTCTTCGGTAAGTATACCGCCTTTTACAAACAGTTTGTAGTTTTGCACATTTACGCTTCCTGATGTAGCAGGGAATTTATCTGTAGTGGCATAATTAAAAATTTGGCCTATACCTACTTTACCTGTTGAGAAATCGCCATAAATCAGTGCTGTTGTATCTCCGTTAGCTATATATAATTTATTGCTCCCTGTTTCATTTTTACCGGCTGCCCTGCCTAAAAAAACGTTTCCACCACCGGTAGCGTTAAATCCGGTATCTATACCTAAATAAGTATTTCCCTCACCTGTTGTATTGTTAGCTCCACTGTATGTTCCTACAAAAACATTTCCTCCTCCTGTGGTATTTTTGCCACCGCTTGCCGATCCGAAAAATGAGTTTCCGCTTGCTCCTAAATTGTCCCTCCCAGACTCAAATCCAAAAAAACTATTATTTTGACCTGTGTTATTCTTTGAACCAGAACTGCTTCCAAAAAATGAATTATAGTTCGATACATTTGCATTACCAGCATAATAACCCGTAAATGTATTGCCATTTGTTGTAGTATTACTAACTCCTGTACCTGATTGATAACCAATAGATGTGTTTTGAATTCCGGCTCCATTATAACGTCCGGAATTGTAACCTACAAACGTACTACCTGCTGTAGTATTAGTATATCCTGCATATGCGCCTAAAAGGGTTGAATTAGCCCCCGTATTATTATACCCTGCAGAATATCCTATAAATGTGCCGTTACTCACTGTATTATTAAATCCTGAAAGTGAACCAACAAAAGCATTAAAGCTACCGCTACTATTACTTTGACCGCTGTTAGTGCCAAAATACGCGTTATTACCACCGGTAGTATTATTTAACCCTGTCTGATATCCGAAAAAAGCATTATTTGAACCTGAATTAATACTTGCTGTTCCGGCTGTGAGATCATAGTTTGTACCTGAGCGATAACCGCTAAAAGTATTGTTGCTTCCTGTAGCCCTGTAGCCTGCAAAAGTTCCTGAAAACATATTATAAGAGCCATTACTAAAATAACCGCTTCGGGACCCAAAATAAGAATTATAAGCCCCGGCTACATTTGTAAATCCTGACTGGTGGCCTACAAAGCTGTTATAGTAGCCATGGATAATTTTTGTTGTGGTGTGATTACCGGCCTGGTATCCAAAAAACACAGCCCCTTCGGTATCTGAAGTAGGATTTTGGATGGCACCATTCTCAAGGCCATAACCGGTTTCAAAAGTGTTTTCTACTCCCCCTTGCGCATTAGATATAGAAATTCCCAGCAGCAAAAATGCCGCACTTAAAAATTTTGTTTTCATAATAAAGTGAAATGATTGGTTTATTACCAGCAATGTAGTAAAGATTTTCATGCCAAAACTTTGTTAAATGGTTAAACAAATGTTAACTGTGGTTTTCACGCAATTGTTTAGTATCTTGCTGTGAAAACACCCATTCATGAAAAAACTATCTACTTACTTCATGGTCTTATCTGTGGCTATAGGCCTGTATTTTATGGTAAGGCCATTTGCGGAGAATAAAGATGAAACCGCTACAATTAATACCTTTTTAAACGATTGGCACGCAGCAGCAGCCAAAGCCGATTATAACGGATACTTTGCTAAAATTGCCAATGATGGGCATTATATAGGTACCGATGCTACCGAAAACTGGGATAAAAAAGCATTTGAAACTTTTAGTAAGCCTTATTTTGATAAGGGTACCACATGGGATTTTAAGGCCCTGGAGCGTAACATATACTTTAGTAAGGACGGGAAAATAGCGTGGTTTGATGAGTTTTTAGATACCCACATGAAAGGCTGCCGTGGCAGCGGGGTATTGGAAAAAGAGGGTAAAGACTGGAAAATAAAACATTATGTACTCTCTATGACGGTGCCTAATGAGGTGATAGATGAGGTACTGCCTGCCAAGGCAAAATATGAAGATGCGCTTATTGCGAAAATGAAGAAAAAATAAGTATTCAGAGATCAGCAGGCACTTGATTACACGAGTAAATCAACTGCCTGCTGATCTCTTGATCGCTTTACTACTTAAGATGCTCCAGCATATCAGCAGTCATGGTTTGCAGGTCAAACTCATGCTTCCAGCCCCAGTCCTCTCGTGCACTGCTGTCATCAATGCTTTGCGGCCAGCTGTCAGCTATTTTTTGACGGAAATCAGGTGCATAATCTATAGTGAAGTCCGGTATTTTTTTAGCAATGGCTTCGGTAATTTCTTTAGGGGTAAAATCCATGGCGCTCAGGTTATAGCTTGAGCGTATTTTTACATCCTCTGCCGGTGCCTGCATAATCTCTACGGTGGCACGTATGGCATCATCCATATACATCATGGGCAGGCGTGTTTGCTCATTCAAAAAGCAGGTATACTTGCCATCTGCCAGTGCCTTGTAGTAAATATCAACGGCATAATCTGTAGTGCCGCCGCCCGGAGGTGTGCTCCAGCTTATAAGACCCGGATAACGGATGCTGCGCACATCTACCCCATAAATATTATGATAATATTCGCACCAGCGCTCACCGCTTTGTTTGCTTATGCCATATACTGTGCTGGGTTCCATTACGGTATATTGCGGTGTGTTTTGTTTGGGTGTTGTAGGGCCAAAAACAGCAATACTGCTGGGCCAGAATATCTTTTTAATTTTGCCGGATTTTGCAATATTAAGCACATGGAATAGTGAGTTCATATTCAAATCCCACGCAAAGGCAGGGTTTTTTTCGGCAGTGGCACTAAGTAAAGCTGCCATAAGGTATACGTCCTCTACCTTGTGTTTTTCTATAACATCTTCCACCTGGTTAAAATCAAGGGCATTTACTACCTCAAAAGGTCCTGAAGCCACAAAGGCAGGGTCGCCTTTCCTAACGTCTGAAGCTACAACCTGGGTTGTGCCATAAATGCTGCGCAGTTTTTTAGTCAGTTCGGTTCCTATTTGCCCGCAAGCGCCAATAATAAGGATTTTAGCCATAGTGGTTGTTATGTGTGTAGTGCAAATATAACAGTTTCAAATTACGATATTCATTTTTATATTAGGCTCTTATAATATTTTTTTGACAGATTGTGATGTTAACATGCTTAAAAGGATAATTTCGATAATAGTGCCGGTTGCTAAAAACAAAAAACTGCCCGGATAAAGAGGAATCCGGGCAGTTTAAAATAGTGGGGGTAATAAAGGGGGAAATTGTATTCAGGAATTAAATAAATCCCTGATTGCGCGCTTCGTTAATAAGGTCTTCATCGCCTCCATTAACCTCAAGTATGCGCTTAATGTTGTATTTGCGTTTTTCTATGGCGCTACCGCTTAACGGTATATAGTTTTCAAGGTTTTTGTTTTTTATGCCTTTAGCCAGCAGCAGTATAATGCGCACATCTATATCTTCGAGTATCGCGCCTGTATTGCGGCGGCTCAGGTAGTTGTTTACAGCGTTACTATAAAATATTCCGCCATCAAGTACTTTTTTAAAAGCCTCGCTAAGCTCATCGGTACTGCAATCGCTTTTGTTTATAAATCCTTCAGGCTTAATGGTTTCCAGTATGCTTGATATAATGTCAATCTCCTTGTGCATGGTCATCATTATAATTTTACAATGAGGCATGTAAAGGCGCACCAGGGCGGCAAGGTCCTGCCCGGAGTGTAATTTTTTTTCTTCATAATGCGGAATGCTGTAGTCCAGCAGGGCAACATCAAAGGGGGTATCTTTGTTTCTTAGTATGGTTTCAAAACCAGATCGGCAGTCGTAAGCCTTTATAAAATCGGGCTCGGGGTAATCGCCTCCCAGGTTTTTAAACATATAATGGTAACCCTCTAGAACCACAACATGGTCATCGATGGCAAGCACGCGTAGTTTTTTATTCAAATTTGTCCTGTATTTATTTTTTGCATAACAAAATTAAATTTTAAATGTTTACATGAATTGCGGATTTTCCACAATTAACATTTTTTTTAATCTTTTGTTAAAAATAAAGGCCTGTAGCAGAGGTATAGTACAGGCCTTAGTCTATTTCTTGTATTATATTACCAAATTTTAACCCTTTTCTCAGGGTCAACATACATGGCGTCTCCCGGCTTAATGCCAAAAGCCTCATAAAAATCATCTACATTTTGCAACGGAACGAAAGCCCTGTACATTCCCGGTGAGTGCGGATCTGTTTTTACCTGATTTTTTATGGCCTCATCGCGCATTTTTGTGCGCCATATTGTAGCCCATGATATAAAGAATCGTTGCTCTGGGGTATAGCCGTCTATAAGGCCCGGGTTTCCGTTTGCTTTAAGGTATAGTTTAAGGCCCTCCAGCGCCGCGTTAACACCACCAAGGTCGCCTATGTTTTCGCCCAGTGTAAACTTACCGTCTACATAAATGCCGGGTAGCGGCTGCAATGCGCTGTACTGGTTAGCAAGTGCATCGCCCAAGCCGGTAAATTTTTCAAGGTCTTCATCGCTCCACCAGTTTACAAGGTTACCATCTGCATTATACCTTGAGCCGCTATCGTCAAAACCATGCGATATTTCGTGGCCTATAACTGCGCCTATACCGCCATAGTTAACCGCCTCATCGGCCCTGTAGTCATAAAACGGTGGCTGTAATATACCTGCCGGAAACACAATCTCGTTATAAGACGGGTTAAAGTAGGCGTTTACAATTTGCGGCGCCATGCCCCACTCGGTCTTATCAACCGGTTTGTTTAGCTTGGCTACATCTTCTTTCCAGCTCCATTTAGAGGCATTTTTCATGTTCTCAAAATAAGAGCCTTTTTTAGGGCCGGCAATGGTTAGTGCGCTATAGTCTTTCCACTTATCGGGGTAGCCTATTTTTACCTGCAGCCTGTTAAGCTTTTCTACAGCACTTTCGCGGGTGGCTTTTGCCATCCAGGGCAGGCGGTTAATGCGGTTTTCATAAGCCTGCATTACATTTTTAATCATCGCTTCTGCCTTAGCTTTAGCTTCCGGCGGGAATTTTTGAGCTACATATAGTTTACCAAGGGCTTCGCCTACAGTGCCGTTTACCACCTGTAATGCACCTTTATCGCGTGATTCCTGTTTTAGTGCCCCACGAAGTGTTTTGTTGTAAAACTCCCAGTTTGCGGTTTCAATATCGGTGCTAAGCTGGCCTGCACTCCTGCGTATTAAAGACCATGTAAGAAAGGCTTTCCAGGTTTGGGCATCGCCTTTAGCAAGAATTTGCTGCAGGGCCTCCATATAACGGGGCTGCATAACCACTATATTAGTAACGTTACCCAGACCAATGCCTTTAAGGTAGCTGTTCCAGTTTATGCCCGGTGTAAGTGCCTGCAGTTCTGCCACACTCATCGGGTTGTATGTTTTGCGGTCGTCGCGGCTTTCAACCCTGTCCAGCATCGGCTGCGCAAGGCTGGTTTCAAGCGCTAAGATTTGTTTGGCCATTTGCGCTGTTTCTGCTGCATTGTAGCCTAAATAGCCCAGCATTCGTGCTACATGCTGCTCATATTTTACGCGTTTTTCCTGGCTGTCGGCATCTTCGCCGGTATAATATTCCCTATCGGGCAGGCCAAGCCTTCCCGGGCTAAGGTATATCACATTTTTATTACTGTCCTGCGCATCGGCACCTACATATATGCCAAAAAATGCCAGGCCGCCTTCGGGCTCCATTTCAGTAAGCAGTACCTCAAGCGATTTTGCATCTTTAACCTTTTTTATCTTTTTAAGGTAAGGCTTTAATGGCGTAATACCTGCTTTGTTGCGCGCCACGGTATCCATAACGGTTTTGTACAGGTTAGCAGCTTTGCCTTCGTCACTATTAGCAGAAAGGCTTTTATTTGCCGCTGCTGCTTTTAATATTTCAAGGGCATCGCGGTTAGTATTTTCGCGAAGCTCATCAAAACTGCCCCAACGGGTTTTATCGCCGGGTATTTCTGTTTGGGCCACCCAGGTGCCGTTTACATATCTAAAAAAGTCGTCGCCGGGCTTTACAGATTTGTCCATATATTCCAGGTTTATGCCTGGTTTTTGCTGTTTTTCAGTAGATTGGGCAAACGCAGCGCCATAAGCCATCACTAAAGATGCCACTGTGTATGCTGCACGATTGTTTAATTTCATATAAATAATTAAGTTAAAACGTAATAGCAAATATAGGCTGATGCTTTTAAAAAAGGCTGCCACAATTGTTAAATATTGATGTAGCGCATATTTGCCCGATGAATGCGCATATTTAGTAAATAATCTTAACACGCATGTTTATGGGTTTTAGAAGTAATGCTTTGTACCTTTGCGAAAATTTTTATACAATGCTCAATTTCATAAAAAAATATAAAATACTGCTTGGCACGTTGCTTTTAATTTCTGTGCTGGCGCTTGTACTTTTTTATACTGCGCTTTCTCCACAAAAAAACCTTAAAATATATAGCCCGGCCGATGTTAACCCCAAACTGGTAGACAGTACCATACAGCACGTGGGGCGCTACCATCGCATTGCCCCGTTTAGTTTTACCAATCAAAATGGGCAAACCGTTACCAATAAAGATTATGATGGTAAAATATATGTGGCCGATTTCTTTTTTACCCGATGCCAAACGATTTGTCCTATAATGACCGATAACATGACCTGGCTGCAGGGCGAAATAAAAAGCATGCCCGATGTAATGCTGTTGTCGCACTCGGTTACACCCGATATAGACAGCGTGGCGGTGCTTAGGGCCTATGCTAACGAAAAGGGCGCTATAGATGCTAAGTGGAACTTTGTTACCGGCGATAAAAAAGACATATATGGCATTGCCCGAAAAAGCTACCTGGCCGTAGAAACTACGGATAGCAAAGATCTGTATGATATGGTGCATACCGAAAACTTTATACTGGTAGATAAAAAAGGACGCATTCGTGGGTTTTATAACGGTACTAACCGCGATAGCCTGGTTAAAGGCGAAAAGAATGTTAACCAGCTGCTTGAGGATATTAAATGGCTAAGGGAAAACGAAAAATAACTGCCGTAAGGTATTTATTGTTACTTTTGTAATGTAAACTGATTCTAAATAAAAGTTGAAAACAACCCTTGCAGCATTAAAAAAAGGCCAGAAAGCCATTATAGCTGATTTTAATACGGATGCTATCCCTTTAAAATTACTGGAAATGGGCTGCCTGCCGGGCAACGAGGTGCAACTTTTACAAATTGCCCCAATGGGCGATCCTATATATATTAATGTGAGCGACAGCCACGTGGCCATACGCCGTGAAACTGCCGCCGAAATAGACGTTATCCTGATAACGGAATAGTTTTTAATGGCTGGTCCTACTATAAAAATAGCCTTGATTGGCAACCCTAACACGGGCAAAACATCGGTTTTTAACCTGCTTACAGGCCTAAACCAGCAGGTGGGCAACTACCCTGGTATTACTGTAGAACGCAAAAGCGGTGCCTGCCGCCTGCCCGGTACTACAAAGGGCGCTATTATTGACCTGCCCGGTACTTACAGCCTTAATGCCAGCTCTATGGATGAGAATGTGGTTATTGAGCTACTGCTGAATAAAAACGATAAAGATTACCCCGATGTAGCCGTTGTGGTTACTGATGTAGAAAACCTTAAGCGCAACCTGCTGCTTTTTACCCAGATTAAAGATCTTGAAATACCCGCCATATTAGTTATTAATATGAGCGACCGTATGGAAAAAAAAGGCATTACACTTGATATACCCTATCTGGAGCAGCACCTTAATACCCGCATTGCGCTGGTAAGCTCGCGCAGGGGTACGGGCATAGACCATCTTAAAGACCTTATTGTAAATTATAAAACACTTAGCACAAAACCGTGTGTTAATGCATCATCTATAGATCCGGAATATTTTGACAGGCTGCGCAAAACGTTTCCTAACCAGTTGCTGTATAAGCTGTGGCTGGTAATAACGCAGGATGCCAATTTTGGCATTATTGACATGAAGGAGCTTCAGGGCACATCGTTCACTAAAACAAAATCGGAGTTAAAACGGCTGCAGCAAAAAGAAACGATTAAGCGCTACCAGTTTATAAACGATGTGCTTAAAGTAGGCCAAACGGTAGATACGACTGCTGCTAACGACCTTCGCGCCAAGCTGGACAGGGTGCTTACACATAAGGTATTTGGCTATGTGATTTTCTTTGGTATACTGATGCTCATCTTCCAGTCGATATTTTCGTGGAGCAGTGTGCCGATGGATTTTATTGATAAAACCTTTGCCAATCTTGGTACTTATATACAGGAGCATATGGCCCCGGGCAAACTGACCGACCTTATTGCACAGGGTATTATACCGGGCATAGGCGGAGTGGTTATTTTTATTCCGCAAATTGCATTTTTATTCCTCTTTATATCATTATTGGAAGAGTCGGGCTATATGAGCCGCGTGGTCTTTTTAATGGACAATATAATGAAGCGCTTCGGCCTTAGCGGTAAGAGCGTGGTGCCGCTAATATCGGGTACGGCCTGTGCCATACCGGCCATTATGGCGGCGCGTAATATAGAAAACTGGCGCGAAAGGCTTATTACCATACTGGTTACACCTTTTACCACCTGCTCTGCCAGGCTGCCGGTATATACCATACTTATATCGCTTATAATACCAGACAGGTATGTACTTGGTATTTTTAATTTGCAGGGGCTTACGCTTATGCTGTTGTACCTGCTGGGCTTTGGCGGCGCCATACTTGCGGCATGGATATTAAATAAAGTGCTCGACAGAAAGTTCAAGACTTTTTTTGTAGCCGAAATGCCCAACTATAAGTTGCCGCTGTTAAAAAATGTGGGCCTTACGGTGCTCGAAAAGACCAAAGCGTTTGTATATGGTGCGGGTAAAATAATATTGGCACTGAGTATCATTATTTGGTTTTTAGGCTCGCACGGGCCCGGAGATGGCTTTAAAAATGCCAGGCAGATTGTTACCGCACAGCCACAAAGCAAAACCCTTAATGAAGCCGAACTAAGCAATGCCGTAGCTGCCTACCAGCTTGAAAATAGTTACATTGGTATTATGGGCAAAAGCATTGAGCCGGTTATAAAACCGTTGGGTTATGACTGGAAGATAGGTATTGCCATAGTATCGTCTTTTGCGGCACGCGAGGTATTTGTGGGCACACTGGCCACCATATACAACATAGGCAGCAGTGCCGATAGCGATGAAGCCGAGGTAACCATACGCCAGCGTATGGCAGCCGAGGTAAACCCCGAAACGGGCGAAAAAATATTCAATTTTGCTACCGGTGTATCGTTACTATTGTTTTATGCCTTTGCCATGCAGTGCATCAGTACGCTGGCCATTGTTAAAAAAGAAACGAATACCTGGAAATGGCCGTTAATACAATTATTTGGCATGAGTGCCTTTGCCTATGTGGTATCGCTTGCGGCCTACCAGTTGTTAAAGTAATTTGATATGATACAGGATATTATAGCGTATATATTAGTTGCCGGTGCTGCCGCTTTTTTAATTAAGAAGTTCTTTTTTAAAAAGAAAAAAAAGGCCGGCTGTGGCGATGACTGCGGGTGCCATTAACCTAAAAAAAGGGTTACTTAAGTAAGGCAACCCTTTTGGATCTTTTTAGTGATCAAAATTTACCATCCATTCAATGCCGTATTTATCCCTGAACATTCCAAAGTAAGAGCCCCACGGACTGTCAGCAATAGGCATCTCTACGGTTCCGCCGGCTGAAAGGCCATTAAATAATGCGTCTGCTTCTTCTTTGCTATCAACGGCAATCGAAATTTTACTGCGGTTTTCAGCCTCATTTACCTGCCCCATAAATTCCGGCACATCGCTGCCCATCAGGAAACCTTCTTTTCCAATGGGTAAAGAAACATGCATAATCTTATTGGCTTCTTTTTCCGATGGTTGAAATTCCGGGCTTGATAAATCTTTAAAACGTGCTATTGTTGCAAACTCCCCGCCAAATACCGATTTGTAAAATGTAAAGGCTTCTTCGGCATTGCCGTTAAAGTGGATGTAAGGGTTTAATTGTGCCATGGTGGTTGATTTTAGGTTTGATTGTTTGCATAAAGCTACAAAAAACACATCAAACAGAAAGCTACGCTATGTAAACTCTGCTAGACATCACAGACGATGATAAGAGGGACTTTCAAAATGGTATAATCAATAACGTGGAATTAATTCATATCGACATCATGTGATGATTCATAAATTAGCTTTTGCCCCAATGACTCTATTGAACCCATTCCCCTCTGAAAGCACTGAGAAAGTATTTCTAGGTTATTTGTATATTTTAAGGCTTTACTCAAAAGTTCTTTTTCCTTTTCAGACCAGGACTCATATGCTCTCGCATAATTTTTCCTCGAATTTTGAACGTATTCAGATAGATTTTCTTTCTTTAACACACCAATCTCATTTATTTTTTCTTTGAGTTGATTTATTGCGCTACCAGTTAGCTTATTGAACTTTTCTTTCTGAAAAAAATCAATTTCTCTGTATGCTTCATATTTGTTTTTACCCAATCCATTTTCGCCAAGATATTCGGAGAAAAAATCTATCAATTGCCCTCGTGTATAGACCCCACTATACTTTCTGTAAAGGTTATTATTTACAACCGTGAAGTCTTTAAATTTTTTAGCTCCGAGAAAAAAGCCTACCAAATTATTGGTAGTCAAACCTATTAACTTTTCTTTAAAAATGCTTTTTACATTTTCAATTTCTTCATATTGAATATCAATATTATTTTGACTTATAAAAGTTTCTTTTTTTAGTAAGTCAATAGCAACCTGTAGTGCCCTGATTACATCTCGCTCATTTAGATGCTTTCGTCTGTAATTATTTCACCTGTTTTAGGTGAACACCCGGATGCTAATGCTTCTAGCACTTGTAAAGCTTTGTCAAGGTTCATGATTTTTAGGAATTTATTGGTAGGTAAACCTACAAAAAAATCCTTAACAAAAGATGGCCACGCTCCGTTCCTCCGCTCGCCATGACAGGCGGCTGAAAAGCTCACAAGCTCAGCGGCTCAGTAGCTAAGTAGCTTACTCAAACACCATAGTCAGCATGTCCAGCGCTTTCTTAACCGTTTTTACATTCTCAAAAGTAAGTAGCAGGCGCAGGCCGTTCTTGGTTTGTTTTTCTTTCATGCGGGCCACGGTAGGAAACTGCTGTACAAACTTAAGCACCCTGTGGAAGGAGCCACTCTGGTAGTACTCGCTTTGCTGGTCGCCCACAAAGTAACCCACCATTTTGCCTTGTTTTAAAACCAGTTTTTCGATACCCATTTTAGTAGCCAGCCACTTAATGCGCATGCTGGTAAGCAGTGCCTGCGCCTGTTTAGGCAGCGGACCAAAACGGTCTACCAGCTTTTTTTCATAGGCTATCAGTTCGTCTTCGGTTTTGATGCCGCCAAGCTCGTTATACAGGTTTAGCCTTTCCGATATGTTGTTTATGTACTCATCGGGGAAGAGCAATTCAAAGTCGGTATCAATTTGCAGGTCTTTAACGTACTCTTTTTCGGTATCGTCATCAACGGTATCATACAGGTCTTTAAACTCGTTTTCTTTAAGCTCGTCAATAGCCTCGTTCATGATTTTTTGGTAGGTTTCAAAGCCAATTTCGTTAATAAAACCACTTTGCTCGCCACCCAGTAAATCTCCCGCACCGCGAATTTCAAGGTCCTTCATGGCAATGTTAAACCCGCTGCCCAGCTCACTAAACTGCTCCAGCGCCTGTATGCGCTTGCGGGCATCTTCGGTCATGGCGCTGTAGGGCGGCGCTATAAAATAGCAGAACGCCTTTTTGTTGCTACGGCCCACACGCCCACGCATTTGGTGCAGGTCGCTAAGGCCAAAGTTATTGGCGTTGTTTATGTAAATGGTATTGGCGTTGGGCACATCGAGTCCGCTTTCAATAATGGTAGTGGCTACAAGCACATCAAAGTGCCCTTCCATAAAGGATAACATCAGTTCTTCCAGCTTTTTACCGTCCATCTGGCCGTGTCCCACGCCTACACGGGCGTGCGGCACCAACCTCTGAATCATGCCGGCAACCTCTTTAATATTCTCAATACGGTTGTGGATAAAAAATACCTGCCCGTTGCGCGAAATCTCATAGGCAATACCATCGCGTATAACCTCCTCGTTAAAGCCTACTACATTGCTCTCTATAGGGTAACGGTTGGGCGGGGGAGTGGTAATAACACTCAGGTCGCGCGCGGCCATAAGCGAGAACTGCAGCGTTCTCGGTATGGGTGTTGCGGTAAGTGTAAGTGTATCGATGTTTTCGGCAATGGTTTTAAGCTTGTCTTTTACGTTTACGCCAAATTTTTGCTCTTCGTCTACAATCAGCAGGCCCAGGTCTTTAAACTGCACGTTTTTGTTCACCAGCTGGTGCGTACCTATTACAATATCTACCTTGCCGTCTGTAAGGCCTTTTAGCGTCTCGGCTTTTTGCTTGGCGGTACGGAAACGGTTAAGGTAACTTACCGTAACCGGCATGTCTTTTAAGCGCTCGCTAAAGGTGCGGAAGTGCTGGTAGGCCAAAATTGTGGTAGGCACTAAAATGGCAACCTGTTTGCCGTTATCTACAGCTTTAAATGCAGCCCTGATGGCTACTTCGGTCTTGCCAAAGCCAACATCGCCACACACCAGGCGGTCCATAGGGCGTTCGCTTTCCATATCGGCCTTTACATCGCGTGTGGCAGTAATCTGGTCGGGGGTATCTTCATATATAAATGACGATTCCAGCTCTGCCTGCAGGTAACTGTCAGGTGCAAATTGATAGCCTTTTTCAAGTCTTCTTTTCGCGTAGAGCTGAATAAGGTTAAAGGCAATGTTTTTAACACGTGCCTTGGTTTTTTGTTTCAGGGCTTTCCAGGCGCCGCTGCCCAGCTTGTATATTTTGGGTGGTGCGCCGTCTTTGCCGTTGTATTTAGATATTTTGTGCAGCGAGTGGATGCTTACATACACAATATCATTATCTGCGTAGACCAGCTTTATGGCCTCTTGGGTTTTGCCTTCTACCTGTATTTTTTGCAGGCCGCCAAACTTGCCTATACCGTGGTCTATGTGGGTAACGTAGTCGCCCACCGATAGCGAGTTAAGCTCTTTAAGGGTAATGGTTTGTTTTTTGCTGTACCCGTTCTTGATGCTGAATTTATGGTAGCGTTCAAAAATCTGGTGGTCGGTATAGCAGGCCACCTGGTTTTCTTCGTCTATAAAGCCCTCATAAATGGGGAATACCACGGTTTTATATTGCTTGCGGATGTTTTCATGATTGGCCTCATCCAGGCTTTCAAAAATATCGTGAAAGCGTTTTGCCTGGGCATCGTTAGCGCAAAATATATAGTTTTTGTAGCCGTTGTTGCTGTTGTCGCTCAGGTTGTTGAGCAGCAGGTCAAACTGTTTGTTGAACGAGGGTTGCGGTTGTATGTAAAACTCAAAGCTTTTCTGGGTTTTAAACAACGCCTGGCTGCCCAGTTCTACCACAGTAAAATCAAGCGCCTTTTTAAGGAAGGTTTTCTGGTTAAGGAACAACTCTTCGGGACTGGCGTGCTTTATGTCTTTGCTCAGCTTATCAAACGCCTCAATGGCCTTGCCATACAGTACATCAAGCTGTGCCAGCAGGGCATCGGTATTTTGAATAAAGAGCACGGTTTTCTCGTTGATATATTCTAAAAAGCTTTCGCGCTTTTCGGTCAGTGCCTTGTTCTCAACATTTGGTATAACCGTAATTTTATTTTTCTTGTCTAATGAAAGCTGGCTGGCCACATCAAACGTTCGGATGCTATCAACCTCATTGCCAAAAAACTCAATACGGTAGGGGTTATCATTACTGAATGAAAACACATCTACAATACCCCCGCGCACGCTAAATTCGCCGGGTTCGGTAACAAAATCTACACGCCTGAATTCATATTCAAACAGCACCTCGTTGATAAAATCTATCGAAACCTGGTCGGCCACGGCAATCTTAAGGGTGTTTTTTTCGAGTTCGCGGCGGGTAACCACCTTTTCAAACAAGGCTTCGGGGTAGGTTACTATAATGGCCGGTTTTTTGCGGCTGTTAATGCGGTTAAGCACCTCGGCACGCAACAGTACGCTGGCGTTATCGGTGTCTTCTATCTGGTAAGGGCGGCGGTAGGAGCCGGGGTAAAACAGCACATCATCGGCGCCGGTAAGCTGCTCGAGGTCGTTTAGGTAATAGGCGGCCTCTTCCTTATCTTTTAAAATAAGCAAAAAAGGCAGCTCGCTACTGCGAAAAAGCGGGTGGGTAACAAAAGACAGTGCCGAACCCAGCAATCCCTTTACATGCACTTTGTTTTCG
>JAZKDS010000374.1:3643-14332 GCA_040387455.1 Bacteroidota bacterium | reverse complement strand
AGGGTGGCGGCTATTTGCTTTACTTTATCAGACTGCCCGTATATGTTTATAATTTCTTCTTTCAATGTATGGGTAATTTATTGCGGCCTGCCGTTGCCTATGGTGTTACTGGGCATGCGGCGTGGCTGTTGTGTAGCGGGCTGGCCCATCATATCTGGGTTGGCCATGCGCACGGTATCGAGCGCGCGCAGCATTTCGTCTTCGCCCTGTTCTTTTGGTATTTCGCTAAAGCGTATCATTTCGTCAAACTGCTTTTGCAGCTGATCTGTTTCGTGCGTAACCTCGTCTATATAAAACAGTACTTTTTCAACCGGAATGGTTTCTACGCTAATAAAGGTGTACAGCATGCGCACCTTTGTATTTAGCACGCTTATGCGGCTTTTTATTTGTGGCTTTTCAAAAAAACCGGGTATGCTGTTGCGCAGCACATCGGCACGGGTAACCAGTGTTTTTGCCTTTTTGCGATAATCTTCTATAGTGCCTTTTGGCTTTTGCTGCAGCTCGTTGTTAAACAGCTGCCACTCCTGCCAGGTGCTAATGCGCTGTGCCACCTTGGGGGTGGGGGTGGGCACGTTAAACTTCCAGTTACTGGTTATAACCTTTAGTATGCTGTCGTTTTGGTTGCTGATGCGTTTTGTTTCGGCTGCTTTTGTAAGGCCGTCTTCCTGGCAGGAAAACAAGAGTCCGCAAAGACCAAAGAATATAATGTAACGGAGGTGTTTCATAGGGTTTTGCTGTTGCACCTGCAAAGTTACAAATCTCGCGCCAAAGTTGTATGGGTTTATGATTACGTTAAAGTACCCTTTTTAAGGTTGCAAGAATTTTTTGTTTCACAAAGATGCGCAAAGAAGTCACAAAGGTTCGCAAAGGATTTAGAATGAACGAGCATTCCCCTCTTGAGGGGTGCCCGTAGAGCGGTGATTACTCCGGTAGCCACGTTATTTCTTCATTAAGGAAATCCCATTTCTTAAGCCTGTCACCGAGCCTGTTTACAGAGCCCGGGATGGTGAGGATATGAAACTCGCACCTCATAGTTTTAGGCGCGGCTTCCTCGTTATCAAAAATAACTTCGATGGCACAATGCCCCAATGGCGTATGGCAATAGGCCCTGAGCTTTATGTTAGCATAAGGTTCTTTTATATGAAGCACCACTTCATCTTTGACTGATTTGGGAAAATCCAGCAGTTGTGTGCCAAACTCTTTAAAAAAATCAGAGGGCGTGTAAAATTTAATTTCTGAAGTAGTTATACCGTTTGAGGCTTTTATGGCAAATTCACTATAGTGAAAATGGTTGTCGGGTTTTGGGCAGGAGAATGCTATGTACTGTTTTGGCATAGGTTGCTACATTGGTAAATTAGTTTATCCTTTAATAAACTTACAAAAAATTCCTTCATAAATATTTACAATCAAAAAATTACAAGAAAAGGCCACCCTTTCAGGCAGCCTTTCAATATTATAACAAAATGGTTTAGCAATTGTCCCCATCTACACTGCAGCTATCACCCTCCACAACGGTAAGCGGGGCTGCGGGCTGCTGCCATTCTTCAAAGGCCTTTTCCAGGGTTTGTATAAAGGCATCGGCCTCCTGGGCGCCGCTAATGGCATATTTGCGGTCGAACACAAAAAACGGTACGCCGCGCACGCCTATGTTCTGAGCTTCCTGCACATCCATAACCACATCCTGAAAGTAAGCCTCGCTGCCCATTGCCTCTGTCAGCGCCTCAGTATTTAGCCCTACCGATGCGGCAATAGCCGTGAGGGTAGCAGAATCATCTATGTTTTTGCCTTCGGTAAAGTAAGCTTTAAATAGGGCTTCTTCGGTTTCGGTTTGCAGGCCGTGCTCTTTAGCAAAATGCAGCAGGCGGTGCGCATTAAAACTATTGGCGGGTATGGCTTTGTCAAAATCATATTCAAGGCCTACATTGGCGGCCATGTTAGTAACATAATCGTTCATGCTTTTAGCTTCTTCCAGGCTAATGCCTTTGTGCTCGGCTAAAAACTCGTGCAGGTTTTTGTTTGGGTCGGTAACCAGCTCAGGCGACAGCAGGTAGCTTTTCCACTCAATTTCAACTTTATCTTTATGGTCAAACTGTGCAAGGGCATAATCAAAACGGCGCTTGCCTATATAACAAAACGGACACATAATGTCGCTCCAGATTTCTATTTTCATAACATATAATTTGCTATAACAAAAATACGAGTTTTAAGCCAAACTATAACTTTTTTAGTTACATTAAACCAGGGTTAAACCCTCCGTTAGTTTTAAAATTAAAACATGCTACATTTTAGCCGATTCCAAAGTCCGAAAGTGAAAAATTACCCACTTTTGAGCACAAAAAAAGAGGCCTGAGCCTCTTTAATTTTATTATTTTATAAGTGCGGGAGTAACCCATTTAAAGATGTGTGACTCCTGCGGAATAACAATCCTCTCGCTTATGCGGGCCATCCTGTCCGGAAGCTTCATCAAAAAGTCACGTGCTTTTTCGGCTTCGGCGGTAAGCCCCGTCATTTTATCAATCTGCCATTTTTCAATCAGCTTGCGCAAAATATCAACGTAATCGGCTGCGGTATAGACACCTATGCGCTGTGCTGAGTCGCTAAACTGTTCAAAAGCGGTGCTAATGGCCTGTCCGCTCTCTCTAAGAAAGTGTGCCGGCATTACAATTTTTTGCTTCATCATGTATTGAAAAGCCAACATCATTTCGCTTGGGTCTACCGCAAAAATACGGCTAACAAACTCACTGTAAGCCATATGGTGACGCATTTCGTCTCCGGCTACCAGCCTGCACATCTTGCTTAGTTTTTTATCGCCATACTGCTTCGCCAGCTGGCTAACACGGTTGTGCGATACATAAGTGGCCAGCTCCTGAAAACTGGTATACACAAAGTTTTTGTAAGGGTCGCGGTCTGTACCTATGTCAAAGCCATCATTTATAAGGTGTTGTGTGGTCATTTCTACCTCGCGCATGTTTACGCGGCCACTAAGGTACAGGTATTTGCTAAGCAGGTCGCCATGGCGGTTTTCTTCACCCGTCCAGTTGCGCACCCATTTGCTCCAGCCATTGCCACCGTTATCTATCTGATTTACACCCTCTACATCCATAAGCCAAGACTCATAGGTAGGCAGTGCTTCTTCGGTAATGGTATCGCCCACAAGCACTACCCAAAAATCGTAGGGCAGGTCTTTGGCAATTTCGCGTAATTCTCTAACCTCTTCAAAAAAGTTATCATTTTGAGAGTCAGGCAGCAAATCTGTAGGCTGCCATATTTTTTCCACCGGTATAAGGTATTCGTCGACAAAAGCATCGATGTTCTTTTCGAGGAACTGCATTACTTCCAGGCGAATGTTTTTTATAGACATGATTATTAATGTTTTATTCCTTGTATTACTTCTCTTTCTGTTCTCTCCATCACTTCTTCAAAAGGAATATTTTTGATTGCAAAAGGTTCCTGAATTGTAAAAGTCAGCCGGTTGCCCAACCCGAGAGGGAATTTGCCAAAGCGTTCTACCTTCCACGAGTTGTTAATCGTTACAGGTACAATATACGCAGATGGCGCGTATTTACATAGTATTTTAAGTCCGTTTTCACTAAACTTCTTAGGTTCACCGGTTTTACTCCTGGTACCTTCCGGGAAAATTACGGCCGAACGGTTGTGTTTTTGGATGTAATCGGCCATACTTTTTATAGCCGGTAGCGCCTGTTTAGGGTCTTTCCTGTCTATTAAAACGCTGCCGCCATGGGCTAAATTGTATGAAACGCTGGGTATTCCTTTACCTAATTCCTTTTTACTGATGAATTTAGGGTGAAATTTCCTGAAGAACCAGATAATGGGCGGAATGTCGTACAGGCTTTGGTGGTTGGCCACAAAAATAATTGGTACACCTACAGGAATAGCCTCTCTGTTTTCTATTTTAAAGGTACTGCCCAGTATGTGCATAGAACGCACAAGACATGAGTTAAGCCAGTCGACACTTTTTTTATGTGCCTGATAACCAAATACATTAAAGCATAGCCACTGTATTGGGTGAAATATCAGCAGTATTAGCAAAAAAGTAAGGTAAAACAGTATTGATAGGGGAACTGATATAATCCTTTCCATGTCGTCTTAAAAAATTCGCACAAAAGTACATCCTTTTTCTTTAATAACGAAAAATTTTAGTATGCTTGCATAGTATGTAATAAAAAACCACGCAGTTGCGTGGTTTTAAATTAATAAGCCTTTATAATGCTGATTAGCAGTATTCGTTGTAAGCATCTTTAAGGTTTTCGGCAATCATATCTGCCGGACGGCCTTCTATGTGGTGGCGCTCCAGCATGTGCACAAGTTCACCATCTTTAAATAAAGCCATACTTGGCGATGATGGGGGGAAAGGGAACATAAGGCTCCTGGCCTCATCTACAGCCTCTTTATCTACTCCGGCAAATACCGTAATAATGTTAGTAGGCGTTTTAGCGTTGTCAAGGCTCATTTTAGCGCCCGGACGTGCATTGCGTGCTGCGCAGCCGCAAACAGAGTTAACTACCACAAGTGTTGTGCCTTCTGCAGTTATGGCATTTTTAACGTCATCAGCAGTATATAGGTCTTTAAAACCTGCGTCAGTAAGTTCTGCGCGCATTGGTTTTACAAGTTCTTCAGGATACATATCTTTCTCTTTTAAAAGTTATTTTGCAAAGGTAATTATTTTTTTATCTAAAAATATAAATGTATCAATTTTTGTTACAGATTTCCTATCCTGCCCAGTGCAGCTTTTATAAACAAACCCTTGGGGCACCGCCATATAACCTGCAGATCTTCACTAAGGGAAGTTTCTTCGTCAAGAAATTTAAAAACCGGGGCAGCACTGCCTTTTTTAAACATGGCCGAGAAGATAGTACCCCCCATATGATTTTTTTTACCGAGTATATCCAGCAGTAGCAGGTCATACTTCCAGAATTTATTCTTAGAATGGAATTTTGTAAAATCATCGCCCATTTGCAGGAAATTGACCAGTTTTACTGATAATTTATCGCTATTGCGAAAGGTATAGCCTGTACTGGCTTTTGTCCAGCCCCCTGCCGAACCTATATTAATAATGTTTTGTGTATTGTTTTTCCAGAATGGATATGATGTCATGGGTATGCTGCCGCGCTCTTTATCCAATATCTCATATTGTGTAATGCCTTTGGCTAAAAGATACTCTTTAATAGCCTCCTCATATTCAGCCTCCGGTAGCAGTTCTTTGCTGAAAAGCGTATATTCTACAATGGCTTCGGTAGTGCTAAAAGGCAGCACATACATAAAGCGTGTGTTGCCGTTTTGTTGAATGCTAAAGTCCATAAATACCGGAATGTTGGGGTTAAATACTGGTGCTTCGGTCTTTACATGCCAGCCGATAAAGTGCTGTTGTAGTACAGGGTATTTAGTTTGGGATGCAGGTAAAGCCGGGTTATAAATGCTGTTAAACAGTTTATTACACGTATAGCTTTCAGCTTCGGTTTTGACTAAAACATGCTGATCCAGGTCAGCAAAATCAGTTACTTTTTGATGTGTAAACTCGATGTTATCGTGCTGTGCCAGTTCCTCAAAAACGTAGTTGTAAAAGTCAATGCCACGTACCATTTTGTATTTGTATAGGCCAAAATCAAGGTTTTTAGTAAAATCCTGATTAGCAAATAGTGCCGTGTTCCACTGGCGGTAAGTAATAGCATCCCATTCGCCTGAGCCGGCATGCCAAAAACACCACGTACGGTCGTTAGCAAGTTTAGTGGCGGTATCAAGCAGCAGGATTTTTTTATCCTCAAACTGTCCTGATATTGCCATGCGGTATACGGTCATTAGGCTGCTGAGGCCCGCGCCCGCAAAGATGTAGTGGTAATGTTTCATGCTTCCCAAAAATAAGGATTTTGAAATTATTTATACCGCAAAGATTCACAAAGAAGTTTTTGAACAAGAGGTTTAGCTCCGGCAGGGCAGTATATTTATAGAAAACCAATCTAATAAAATCAAAAGCTCCGTAGAAGCGACATATAATTACATGCCGCTTCTACGGAGCTTTACATTATTTACTGTAAACTCTACGGGGTAGGACTAGTCTATGACCATTTCCGGGATTTCTCCTTCAATAATCAGGTTGCCTTCAGTAGCGTTTTTAATATCTTCAACAGTTACACCCGGCGCACGTTCCAGTAGCTTAAAGCCATCTGGGGTTATTTCCATAACGGCAAGCTCAGTTACTACTTTTTTAACGCAGCCCACACCGGTTAAGGGTAGTGTACAGCGTTTTAGTATCTTGCTTTCGCCCGCTTTGTTAACGTGCATCATGGCTACAATAATATTTTCGGCACTGGCTACTAAGTCCATGGCACCGCCCATGCCTTTTACCATTTTACCCGGAATCTTCCAGTTGGCAATGTCACCGTTATCGGCAACTTCCATAGCACCTAATATGGTCAGGTCTACGTGTTGCCCACGGATCATACCAAAGCTGGTAGCGCTGTCAAAAAACGATGCGCCCGGCATTGTGGTAATGGTTTGTTTACCTGCATTTATAACATCGGCATCTTCATCGCCTTCAAACGGAAAAGGGCCCATGCCTAAAACACCATTTTCACTCTGAAATTCAACACTTATATCATTGCGTACATAGTTTGCAACAAGGGTAGGTATTCCTATACCCAGGTTTACAAAATAGCCGTCTTTAACTTCTTTTGCTATTCTTTTAGCGATATCTTCTTTGCCTAAAGCCATATTTAGTTGATTTGTGGATTTGGTAATTTGATTATTTGTGGTTATTTCATTAAATCAACAAATTACCGAATTACCTTTTTCTAACAGTCCTTTGCTCAATTCTTTTCTCATACTTCTCTCCCTGAAAAATCCTCTTTACAAAAATCCCGGGAATATGTACCTGATTCGGGTCCAGTGTTCCGGCAGGAACAAGTTCTTCTACCTCGGCTACGGTAATGGTAGCAGCACCTGCCATACAGGCATTAAAGTTTTTGGCAGTACCTTTAAAAATCAGGTTACCGGCCTCATCGCCTTTCCATGCTTTAACAATGGCAAAATCGGCTTTATAGGCCTCTTCCATAATGTGCATTTTGCCGTTAAATTCGCGTGCTTCTTTACCTTCGGCTACTTCGGTACCATAACCTGCAGGCGTATAAAAAGCCGGAATACCCGCCTGTGCAGCGCGGCATTTCTCGGCCAACGTGCCCTGTGGGGTAAGTTCTACATCAAGCTCACCACTAAGCATCTGGCGTTCAAACTCGGCGTTTTCGCCCACATAGCTTGATATCATTTTTTTGATTTGCCTTTTTTGCAGCAGCAGGCCCAGTCCAAAATCATCTACACCGGCATTATTACTTATGCAGGTAAGATTGGTAGTGCCTTTTTTAACCAGGTGTGCAATGCTGTTTTCAGGAATACCGCAAAGGCCAAAGCCGCCCAGCATTATAGTCATGCCGTCAGAAACATCCTTTAAGGCTTCTTCAACGTTTTGTACTTTTTTATTAATCATACAAAGTATTTTAGTTTTAGCGTATAAATATATAAAAAAACACCTTCATTTGAAGGTGTTTTTAAGATTTTGTGCTTTGTGCTATTCTATGCCGCCGGTATCTATACTTATGGTATCTTCCTCAATACTATCTTTAACCTGCGGCTTCCAGCAGTCTACTTTTATAGAAAGATTTGCCGGGCGTTCAAATGGCTTTTCAGATACTTTAAATACCATAGTATCATCATCATATATTTTGCGCATATAAATACCCCAGATGGGCAGTGCCATGGTGGCACCCTGGCCATATACAAGGCCTTTAAAGTGTGCCGATCGGTCTTCGTTACCTACCCATATACCGGTACAAAGGTTAGGAACCATGCCCACAAACCAACCGTCTGACTGATTTTGTGTAGTACCCGTTTTACCTGCAATAGGGTTCACAATTTTATACGGATAGCCGGTCATACGGTTATAGCCCGTTCCGCCGCCGCCGCCCCATTTAAGGCGCGCGCCACTACCGGTCTCGGTAACGCCTTCCAGTAGTTTTAACACAGCATAGGCAATATCTTTGCTCAGTACTTCGTGGGTTTCTACCTTTGGTTCGTATAGTGTTACACCGCTTTTGTCGGTAATTTTAGTAATTATGCGTGGCTTTATGTACACACCCTGGTTAGCAAAGGTACTGTATGCAGCAACCATATCACTCACGGTAATTTCTACTGCACCCAGCGCTATGGCCGGCTGCTCTGGTATTTTTGATGATACGCCCAGATTATGTGCCATATCTACCACCGCTTTAGGGCCTACTTTATCAATAAGCTTGGCCGATACCGTATTTATAGAGTTTGCAAGTGCCTGCTTCAACGTAACAGCTCCGCGGAACTGACCGTTTGAGTTTTGTGGATTCCAGTCGGCATCTATGCCATACTTGCCTTTAGGCATGCTGAAAGGCTCATCTATAATAGTGTCGCACGGCGACCATTTAAGCTGCTCTATTGCCGTTGCATATACAAACGGCTTAAAGGTTGAGCCTACCTGGCGTGCACCCTGACCTACGTGATCGTACTGAAAATGCTTATAGTCTATACCACCCACCCATGCTTTTACAAAGCCGGTTTGGGGTTCCATACTCATTACACCCGTTTGCAAAAAGTGCTTGTAGTATCTAATAGAATCCAGCGGTGTCATTACGGTATCGCGCTCACCTTTCCAGGTAAACACGGTCATATCAGTCTTTACAGTAAATGATTTCCTGATTTCCGATTCGTCCTTGCCTTCTTCCTTCATTATCCTCCAGCGCTCGCTATTTTTCATGGCACGGTCCAGTATCTTATCTGTTTCCTGCTTGCTGATGTTTACAAAAGGAGCATTGGTATTTTTCTTTTGCTGTATGTTAAACTCTTCCTGCAGGTTAGCAAGGTGTGCCTGTACAGCCTCTTCGGCATACAGCTGCATTTTAGAATCTATGGTTACATAAATTTTAAGACCATCACGATACAGGTTATATTCTTCGCCATCTTTATTAGGGTTATCCTTAACCCATTTATCCATAAAACCACGCAGGTACTCTCTAAAATACGTAGCGGTACCTTCTTTATGGCTTTCAGGTGAATATTTTAGTTTTATAGGGTCTTTTTCAAGGTCAGTTTTTTGAGCTTCGGTAAGGTTGCCATTTTTAACCATTTGGCCTAAAACGGTGTTTCGCCTGTCTAAAATAAGCTTTTGGCGTTTTTCGCTTTTGCTGACCGGGTTGTATAATGATGGATTTTTAAGCATGCCTACAATTACGGCAGCTTCTTCAGTTTTAATATCTTTAGGCTCTTTACCAAAATAGGTTTTTGTTGCAGAGCGTATACCTACAGCATTGTGGGTAAAATCTACCGTATTAAGGTACATCGCAATAATTTCTTCCTTTGTGTACTGCCTTTCAAGCTTAGTAGAAATAATCCACTCTTTAACTTTTTGCACTACAGCCATTATAGGATTATGAGATCGCTTATGGAAAAGGTTTTTAGCCAGCTGCTGTGTTATGGTACTGGCACCACCACTTGAACCCAATGTAAAAATAGCCCTTAATGTGCCACGTGTATCTATGCCGGAGTGCTCATTAAAACGTTCGTCTTCGGTGGCAATAAGCGCTTCCACCAGGTTTTTAGGTAAATCGGCATACTTAACCGGTGTGCGGTTTTCAAGGTAAAATTTACCCAAGGTTTTACCATCGCTGCTTATAATCTCGGTAGCTACGTTATAGGCAGGGTTTTCTAACTGTTCAAACGTGGGCATTTTGCCAAAAACACCCCATGAGGCCAGTAAAAAAAACAATATTATGCCCAGGAATCCATAACCGAATATTTTCCAGAAATTTTTTACATAGCGCGAAAAATCTTCGGTGCCCGCGCTGTTATTTTTTTGTACTGCCATAGTATTTTTATTCTGTTTTTTCAATTCGAAGGCCTACATCGGTAACGCCTTCAAGCTCTTCAACTCCCGGTATTTTATTAGCATCCCTAACCGCCTGTTGTATGGTAAACTTATAATTGCCCGCCTTAGGAAAACGCACTTTTTCTTTATACCACAGCCTGCTTTCCTTTACATCGCCAAAGCCGTCGCCAAGCAGGGTACCATCTGGGTTTGCCATTTGGTACTCAAGCGTGTCTACCCTTGCAATATTGGTGCCGGGCTGCTGCATTTGCACAATAAGGAACAGGTTGTTATATGGGTACTTGCTGTTGTTGCGCATGGTAACATACAGGTTGTATTTGCCTACCGTATCTTTTTGTTCTACGTTAAACGTTACAATACTGTCTTTATTCCACTTACCGCCAAATTCCTTATACTCATCAAAAAACCTTTGCTTGTCGCAGGAGCACAATAAAAGTGCCAGTCCTGCGGCCATAAGGCTATTCTTTAGTGTTAGCATTGTCATCGTTAGATGGTTTATTCTTGTTCCTGTTTTTGTTCCTGTTTTTGTTGCGGTTCTTGTTTTGCTGACCTTCCTGGCCTTCCGGCTTAGGGCCCGCATTTTCGGCCTTTGCCTGAGGCTGTGGCCTTCCTGCCGGTTTTATAATTTGTGGAGCCTGAGCGTCGGGCTGTGAGCCCTGTGTTGCGCTTTTAGGCTGTATAAGCGTTTTAGGCTTGTTTTGCACGGGCTTATCTCCCCTTGGGGCTCTGTCCTTATTGTCTCTGCCGGCGTTTCCACCAGCTGCCGG
>JAZKDS010000374.1:0-3633 GCA_040387455.1 Bacteroidota bacterium | reverse complement strand
TCGCGGTTGTTTCCGGGTTTCTTTTTGCGTTTTTTAGGCGCATCAAAACGGGTAAGGCTGTCTTGCCCCACAGCATTCTGAAAGTTCTTTTCAGGTTCTTCGGTAGCTATTTCAACAGCATAATCTTCAATGGCTGCTACACGCTCTTTTTGCTTGTTAAGCGCCACAATTTCTTTAACAGATTCAGCCTCCAGCACATGCCAGTGGGCCATATCATTAGTGTAGGCAAACCACATAAGGCCTTTAAAAATGTCTATCTTCTGGCAAATGGCATCGCCTTTTTCGGTATATAATTTAGTATCCATATCCGGAAGCCCTTTTAAGGCATCAAGATACGTGTCTAGCTCGTAGTTAAGGCAGCATTTAAGCTTACCACACTGGCCTGCAAGTTTTTGCGGGTTGAGGCTAAGCTGCTGGTAACGCGCTGCACTGGTGTTAACACTCCTAAAATCGGTTAGCCAGGTGCTGCAGCACAGCTCGCGGCCGCAAGAGCCTATACCGCCCAGGCGCGATGCCTCCTGACGGAAGCCTACCTGCTTCATCTCGATACGGATGCTGAACTCACGTGCAAAATCTTTTATCAGTTGGCGGAAATCGACCCTGTCATTAGCGGTATAGTAAAACGTGGCTTTAGACCCGTCTCCCTGGTACTCAATGTCAGATATTTTCATTTCCAGCTTAAGGCGTATGGCAATTTCGCGCGCCACTACCTTCATCGGTTCTTCTTTATCACGGGCATCACTCCAGATGTCAATATCTTTTTGCGATGCTTTGCGGTATACTTTGGCTACTTCGCCATCGGGCTTAACACCTTTTTTCTTCATTTGCATCTTTACCAGCTCGCCGGTTAGTGTTACAATACCTATATCATGGCCGGGTGAAGCCTCTGTGGCTACAATATCGCCCATGCTCAGTGTAATTTTATCGCTATTGCGATAAAACTCTTTCCTTCCGTTTTTAAAACGCACTTCAACACAGTCAAATGGCGCCTGGCCACCGGGCAGGCTCATGTTGCTAAGCCAGTCAAAAACAGTTAATTTATTGCAGCTGTCGGTCCCGCAGGTTCCGTTATTTTTACATCCTCTCGGGGTTCCGTCTTTAGATCCCGTAGAACAATTGGTACATGCCATAGTTTTGTATATATAGATCGTGGGCGAGCCACTACGATTCTGGTGTTAGTATGTAAAACGTTTTTGTGGGTAAAGATAGTATTTTTTTTGGAGTTGTTTGTTTAGTGCGGCAGTTGTGGGGCTGTATTGGGAGTTGCGGGTTTTAAAACCTATTTTTGTAAGCTTAATAATTATACTATGGAAACTAACGCAGGCCTTATACATAAAACTATAAATTTTGTGAAACAGCAACTGGATGGCGCCGAAGGCGGCCACGACTGGTTTCATATTCAGCGGGTGTATAACAATGCCCTGCTGATTGCCAAAGGTGAGCCCTGCAACCTGCTTGTGGTGCAGTTAGGGGCATTGCTGCACGATGTGGCTGACAGTAAGTTTCATGATGGTGATGAAACCGTGGGGCCTAAAGTGGCACGCCGGTTTTTAGAAAGCCATAATGTAGATGAGCAAACCATAGTGCATGTAAGTGCTATTATAGAAAACATATCGTTTAAAGGGGGCAATTTTGAGAAGAAATTTAGCAGTATCGAGTTGGATATTGTTCAGGATGCCGACAGGCTCGATGCACTGGGTGCAATAGGTATTGCACGCACGTTTAACTATGGCGGGTTTAAAAACCGACCTTTATATAACCCGGATATTGCGCCGCAGCTCAATATGAGTAAAGAGCAGTATAAGGCTACAGAGGCACCTACTTTAAACCATTTTTATGAAAAGCTGCTGCTGCTGAAAGACCGTATGAATACCCCTACCGGTAAAACCATTGCCCAGGGCCGCCATGCTTTTATGGAAAACTTCCTGGCGCAGTTTTATGCCGAATGGGAAGGGGAGAAGTAATCAGTGGGTAGTAATCAGTTTACAGTTACACTACTTATGAGATAATAAAAGAGACGCATTATGCGTCTCTTTTTATTTTTCTATAATCCGAAGTACTGATTATTGACCACTTGAGTAGGGGGCTTCATAACCCATTTTCTCTCTAACACGGGCCAGTATACCGTTAGCAATAGCGCCTGCTTTTTGGGCACCCACTTTAAGCGCGGCATCCAGCTCTGCACGGTTAGCCATGTAGTAAGCATATTTTTCGCGCACAGGGGCAAATTTTTCTACAATAAGTTCATACAGTGCCTGTTTGGCATGGCCATAGCCATAATTGCCTCCCAGGTAATTGGCACTCATTTGCTCGGTTTGCTCTGGTGTAGCAAGTAATTTATATATGGCGAATACATTATCAGTCTCCGGGTTTTTAGGCTCTTCTAATGGAGTACTATCCGTTTGGATGGCCATAATCACTTTGCGCAACGCCTTATCATCTACAAAAAGGTTAATGGTATTGTTGCGGCTCTTGCTCATTTTTTCGCCGTCAAGGCCAGGAACAATCTTAGTCTCTTCGCTGGTAATAGGCTCAGGTAAAACAAAGGTTTCTCCCATTTGGTGGTTAAAACGGGCGGCTACATCGCGTGTAAACTCTATGTGTTGTAACTGGTCTTTACCTACAGGTACAAACTCGGCATCATACAATAGTATGTCGGCCGCCATAAGCATGGGGTAAGTAAACAGGCCTGCGTTAACATCGCTAAGGTGATCTGACTTGTCTTTAAACGAGTGTGCCAGCGTTAACCTCTGGTAAGGAAAAAAGCAGCTTAAATACCAGCTCAGCTCTGCCGTTTGTGGCACATCGCTTTGGCGGTAAAATATAACCTTATTGATGTCAAGCCCGCACGCCAGCCATGTGGCTGCCACGCTATAGGTGTTTTCGCGCAGGGTATCGCCTTCTTTTATCTGCGTAGCAGAGTGAAGGTCGGCTATAAACAAAAACGATTCGTTTCCTGGTTTGTTAGCCATTTCAATAGCAGGTAAAATTGCGCCTAAAAGGTTGCCTAAATGTGGTGTGCCGGTACTTTGTATGCCGGTTAATACTTTTGCCATAACGGTTAATAATTCAAAATTTGCGTAAAGGTACGTGTTTTGCTAAAAATTACCGATTGAATTGCTACATTTGGATTATATGAAAGCCCTTAAATATATTTTTTGGTTGTTATGGCGCATCTGGTTTTACATCCTTATGGGGGTGCCCATTATTATACTATCACCTTTTTTAATACTGAGCCTTTCGTGGGACAGCACCTATCCGCTGTTTTTTGCCATGGCGCGCCTTTGGGCTAATATCATATTATATGGTATGGGCTTTTATTATACGGTAGAGCGTGAAGAAGAATTGCAAAAAGGCAAAAGCTACATGTTGGTGGCCAACCATACCAGTATGACCGATATTATGCTGATGCTGGCTATTACTAAAAACCCCTTTGTTTTTGTGGGTAAAAAGGAACTTGCTAAAATACCCATCTTCGGTTTTTTCTATAAAAGGAGTTGCATATTAGTAGACCGAAACAGTTCGCGCAGCCGGTTTGAAGTTTTTGAACAGGCACAGAGGCGCCTGAGTCGTGGCCTGAGTGTATGTATCTTTCCTGAAGGTGGGGTGACTGAAGATGAAACCGTGCTTTTA
>JAZKDS010000373.1:4302-4516 GCA_040387455.1 Bacteroidota bacterium | reverse complement strand
TAATGATGGGCGTTACAGATGCCGGAGCTAATGAAATTCAGGGAGTTACGTTTAAAACCAGTAAGCAGGCAGAGTACGAAAGCCAGGCCCGTGTTAAGGCCGTAGCCGATGCCAGGAGCAAAGCTAACGACTATGCAGGTGCACTTAACCAAAAGGTAGGCACGGCCATTACCGTAACAGATAACACCCAAACCTTCTTTCCGCAGTACATGAG
>JAZKDS010000373.1:1158-4292 GCA_040387455.1 Bacteroidota bacterium | reverse complement strand
TAAATATAGCATTTCAGTTAGACTAATTTTTTAGTAAAAAACTAATCTAAAAAGCCTCTGCATTTGCAGGGGCTTTTTGTTCATAAATTTGAAGCTTAAATCTTACATGTATAAGCTAAAAAGTGCTTAACTTTTCACAATTGGAGTTCGTTTTCACGCTTTTTTGTACACCTATTTTACACAACTAATTTTACCAGTTTTAAAAATTAAAATATCATGGCTGCCAATTTTCATAGTCTTACCAAAATTTAGTAATTTGCAATAAATTATTGCTTTTATGAAATTGGAGGTTGAAGATGAGCTACGCAAAATTTGGGGGAGGATTCCTACCTCTCCAAATACCCGCGATGAAAATTTTGATGTAGCTGCCTACAAAAAGCTACTCGACATTTTTCAGGTGGGTAAATATTTTTATGCCATATTAAATGTAAGGAAATCGTACTACGAATATATAAGCCCCGAGATAGAGGAGGTGTTGGGCTATAAAAGCGAAGAGGTAAACCTGCCCTTTTTCCTTGACTTGCTACACCCCCAAGATAAGCCGCGCCTGCTTAATTTTGAAAATACGCTGGAGCGCTTTTTTAATAGCATAGAGGCAGGTAAGCTTTTTAAGTATAAAACACAATATGATTATCGCCTGCGTAAGGCCGATGGCAGCTATGTGCGTATACTCAACCAAATGGTAATCATTCAGCATGATGAAGATAATGTGCGCACTTTTTTAGTCAATACAGATATTAGCCACCTTAAAAGTGACCCTGAGCCACGCCTGTCGTTTTTAGGTATGGATGGCGAGCCTTCTTACTATAATGTTAATGTTGATGATGTCTTTAAGCCTACACGCCAGGTATTTACCCCGCGAGAGAAAGATATACTTAAAGCCCTTGCTGCCGGTATGAAAAGCCATCAAATAAGCGAGGCCTTAAACATCAGTAAGTTAACGGTAGATTCTCACCGCAAAAATATCCTTAAAAAAACCAATGCAAAATCTGCCGGAGAGGTAATTCGCATTGCTTATGATAACGGTTGGATATAAAAAAGGCCCGCAAAAAATGTTTTTGCAGGCCTCTCCTTCAATAACCTAAGTAACAAAAAATAACGTTATTATTGTCTCCCTGGCTTTTTTGAAGATGTTTTGGTTGGAGATTTTGTATTATTTGGTGCCGATGTAACGGCTTTTTCTTTCTCTTTTTCCTGTTGCTGCTTTACAGTACGTTTTTTTTCGGCTTTCTCTTTTTTGCGTTCCTGCTGTGCCATTTCTTCGTGTCGTTGCACCTGCTGTTCGGTCACCACCGGTGGCTGCCTGTCGGCCAATTGCTCATCCTGCTGCTGTGCAGCTGCCAGTGCCGTAAACCCTAAAAATGCAGATATTATGTAAGCAGTTGTTTTCATATTGCCTGTTTGCCTTTAGTAAAATTAGGCAATGCTTTGCTAATAAAGCACTTGTAAAACCGGGATTAACCTATGTTTAACGCAAACTACTAATTAGCGTTAATGATACCTACAAAGCCTATGCCCAACAAGGCTGTTAATACCCCGTAATTGCTCATAATTACAGGAGCAGGCATTAAATAGATGTTATGGCAAAGCTAATGTTTTGCCTTATTTTGTAGGCTTTTAGTATATTTGTTAAAAATTTAGCCATAGTGAGCCAAATCAACAAGCTTAAAATACTCAACGACCCTATTTATGGGTTTATCTCTATAACCAATCCCCTAATTTACGATTTAATACAGCACACTTATTTCCAGAGGCTTAGGCGCATATCTCAAATGGGCATGTCCTATCTGGTTTATCCGGGAGCACACCACACAAGGTTTCACCACGCCCTTGGCTGCATGCACATCATGCAAAAAACCATAGGTGTATTGCGTTTTAAAGGCATAGAAATTAGCGAGGAAGAAGAAAATGCCCTTAGCATAGCCATATTATTGCATGATATAGGCCATGGGCCGTTTAGCCATGCTATGGAGCGCAGTATTGTAGAAAACGTGCATCATGAATCGATATCAATATTGTTTATGGATAGCCTTAATGCTGAGTTTGAAGGCCGCCTTACCCTTGCCATAAAAATATTTAAAGGAGAGTACCACCGCAAGTTTATGCTGCAGCTTATATCGAGCCAGCTGGATATGGACCGTATGGATTACCTAAAGCGCGATAGTTTTTACAGCGGCGTGGCAGAGGGTAATATTAACAGCGAACGCCTTATCCAGATGTTTAATGTAGAAAATGATATGCTGGTAATAGAAGAGAAGGGTATTTACAGCGTAGAGAAATTTTTAGTAGCCCGCAGGCTTATGTACTGGCAGGCCTACCTGCACAAAACCAGTGTGGCGGCAGAGCTGGTACTTACTAAAATTTTAAAGCGTGCTAAAGAGCTTACACACACCGGCGTTTACCTGCCGGCAAGCGAGCCATTACGCTATTTTTTAATGAACAAGGTGGGGCTTGAAGAATTTAATAATGAGGTGCTTACTAAATTTTCGTACCTTGACGACTTTGATATTATGAGTGCCATAAAGGCATGGCAGTTTAATGATGATTTTGTTTTGAGCGAGCTCAGCAAGATGATTATTAACCGAGACCTGCCTAAAATAAAGTTGCGCGCCGAGAAATTTGGTAAAGATGATGCCACTAATCTGCGCAATTATATGATGGAACTGTATAGCATTACAGAGAAGGAGGCCGATTATTTTGTGTTTAAAGGCAAGATAAAAAACCAGGCGTATAACAAAACTGGCGAACCTATACATATATTAATGAAAGACCGCAGTATAGAAGATGTTGTGGCCGCCAGCGATCAGCTTAACCTTAAGGCTTTATCTAAACCGGTTACAAAGTACTACCTGTGTTTTCCAAAAGTGCTTTTGGAAAAAGCTAAGTTCATGATTTTCAGCAATAAAGCTTTTGACAACTTTGATCTGACCAACTACTTCTGCGAAACGCCCACTAGCGACGTCGTGATTATCATTTTTAATCTTCTGATAGCCTTGCCAGGTATTACTACTGCGAAAGGTCATCCAGATATAAATCGGGTAAAGGGTAAACAGCATTAGGGCAACTTGCCAACTATAAATCGCTACCACCACCAGCGAAAATATCGTACTAAAGATGAATTGCAAAAAATTATT
>JAZKDS010000373.1:0-1148 GCA_040387455.1 Bacteroidota bacterium | reverse complement strand
GGAAAAAGCGGCGTTTTAATTTAATTTTATATTTTTGTCGGGATGAAATTTACATCAGAAAAAATAGCAGGCATACTGGAAGGCGATATTGTGGGTAACCCACAGGCCGAAGTATCAACGCTGGCAAAAATAGAAGAAGGCATACCCGGGTCTATAACCTTTTTGGCAAACCCCAAGTACCTTCATTATATATATACCACGCAGGCTTCCATTACAATTGTAAACCGCACTTTTGAGCCGGAAGCCGCACTTGCCACTACCATGATAAAGGTAGATGATGCCTATAAAGCATTTAGCAAGCTGCTGGAATACTATAACCAGGTAAAGCTAATGAAGAGCGGCATAGAGCAGCCTTCGTTTATATCTGATAACGTTACCTATGGTGATAACCTGTATTTAGGCAGTTTTTGCTACATTGGCAAAAATGTAACAATAGGCAGTAACGTAAAAATTTACCCCAATACCTTTGTAGGCGATAATGTTACTATAGGTAATAATACCATCTTGTTTGCCGGAGTACGCGTATACAGCGAAACCCAGATAGGCAATGGCTGCACCATACACAGTGGCGCCATAATAGGATCTGACGGTTTTGGGTTTGCACCCAATGGAGATGGCTCTTACAATAAAATTCCGCAAATAGGCAATGTAATACTTGAAGATAATGTAGAAGTGGGCGCCTGTACTACTATAGACAGGGCAACCATGGGTACTACTTTAATTAAAAAAGGGGTAAAGCTGGACAACCAGATACAAATTGCCCACAATGTTACCATTGGCGAAAACACCGTTATAGCATCGCAAACCGGTATAGCAGGTTCTACAAAAATTGGCAGTAGCTGTATTATTGGTGGGCAGGTAGGTATAGTGGGCCACATTACTATAGGCAACAATGTGCGCATACAGGCACAAAGCGGTGTAACTAAAACGCTTGCCGATGGCGAGATTGTACAGGGCACCCCGGCATTGCCGTTAACCGATTTCAACAAATCGTACGTGCATTTCCGTAACCTGCCAAAAATAGTAACTGAGATAGACGAACTAAAAAAAGTAACGAAGTAAATAAAATTAGCATATAATGGTTAAACAAACCACAATTAAGACTGAAGTATCGTTAAAAGGAGTTGGCCTCCACACGGGTAAAGAGG
>JAZKDS010000372.1:0-5449 GCA_040387455.1 Bacteroidota bacterium | reverse complement strand
TCTCGGCATCAAATCCTTCTTCTATTATGCTCCAACTGTCTGGAACTATATAATCCTGGTTCATTTGTATCAGTTAACTAAAGTTGCTAAAAAATCAGTTGATATCTCTGTAAAATCATTAAAGATGTATTGGGCCTCGTGCAGTATTTCTTTATTGCCTATGCCCACACTTACCATACCGGCTATGTTTGCAGCCTGTATACCGGCCACGCTGTCTTCAAATACTATAGCACCTTTGGCAGGCAGGCCTAACAAGCGCGCTGCGGTAACAAACACTTCCGGGTCGGGCTTGGCATTTGCCACATCATTGCCGTCTACAATAGCGTCAAAGTAGTGCAGTATGCCTACTTTTTCTAATATAGGCCTGGCATTTTTACTTGCCGAACCCAATGCTATAGGCTGGTTGTTATCTTTAAGCCATTGCAGCACTACCTCAACACCGGGCAGTATTTCGTCTGCACCCATATTGGTAATAAAACCCAGGTAGTCTTCGTTTTTTTCTACAAGCCAGCGGTCTTTATCCTGCTGTGTGGCCTCAATATTGCCTACGCCCAGTATAATTTCGAGCGAGCGCACACGGCTTACGCCTTTTAGCAGTTCGTTGTGGTCGTGTGTAAATTCAAAACCCAGGCTGTCGGCTATTTTTTTCCAGGCCAGGTAATGGTACCGGGCGGTGTCTACAATAACCCCGTCGAGGTCGAAAATAAAAGCTTTTTGTTTCATTGATTATATTGATGATTGATTGATGTTTATTTTTGCGCCGTCTTTTACCAGCAGTGCCATAAAGCCTGCTACTATCATAGATATACCCCCTATAAGCAATGCATAAATAGGTTCGTTATCAAAAAAGTAAGAGACTAAAAAGCCCAGGATAGATGCTGCCAAAAGTTGTGGTATTACTACAAAAAAGTTAAATACCCCCATGTAGTAGCCCATTTTTGAAGCCGGTAATGACCCTGATAGCATGGCAAACGGTATTGATAAGATACTTGCCCAGGCAATGCCCACGCCTATCATAGAAATATCATACATATAAAATGTAAAATGATGCCATGTGCCCGGTGTACCTATGCTGAAAATTTCTTTTAAAAATGTACCTGAATTACCTAAAAAGTAGATTGATGCAAGGCCTGCCCCACCGGCTGCGAGTGCCAAAAAGTGGGTGAATTTGCGGCTTGTACGTGCAGCAATAAGCGGTAGTAAAAAGGCGGCAATGGCGCCCACAAGGTTGTAGTTGGCAAACATTTCGTTTACCACGTTTGCTCCTGTATTGTAAGCTACCGATGTGGTATCGGTGGTTTTAAAGATGTGCTCGGTTACAGCACCCGTTGTATAAATCCACATAGAGAATAATGCAAACCAGGTAAAAAACTGTACAATGGCAAGCTGCTTCATTACACCGGGCATAAACTGAAAATCGTTCATGATGGTAACAAAGCCGTTTTTGTAATGGCCTCTTGACTGAAAGAGTCCCGAAATAACAAGCGCAAGCCCTCCTAACCCTATAAGCCCCAACGAAAGCACATACAGGTCTTTTTTAAGATGAAAGTCGTAAATAATGTAGGTAAAGGCCAGGCCAAGTGCTAAAGCCATCATGCCTATGGCAAGGTGCTTTTTGCCGTTAGCCAAAAACCATCCCTGCGTTTTTTCTTCGGTGTGGTACTGGTCTGCCTCGGCTTTTTCAAATGCCTCCAGTTCTTTAGGCGAATATTCTTTTGTTGTAAGTATGGTTACCAGGACCGTTATAATAAAGGCGGCACCCCCCACATAAAAAGAATATTTAACCGAATCCGGAATCTGGCCGGCAGGCGCTGTGTTTGCCACATCAAAATAGGTAAAGATATTGGGTAGTTTAGAGGCCACGTAAGCCCCCAGGCCAATAAAAAAACTTTGCATGGCAAAACCTGTGGTGCGCTGCTTTTCGTTAAGCACGTCGCCTACAAATGCCCTAAAAGGCTCCATAGTTACATTAATAGACGCATCGAGCATCCAGAGGATACCGGCGGCAAACCAAAGCACGGGTGAGTTGGGCATTATAAAAAGCGCAAGCGATGCCAGCACAGCCCCTGCCAGGAAATAAGGTTTCCTGCGGCCCATACGTGTCCAGGTCCTGTCGCTAAAATAACCAATGATGGGCTGCACAATAAGCCCGGTAAGGGGTGCTGCCACCCACAATGCGGGTATATCGTCTATTTCTGCGCCAAGGGTTTGAAATATGCGGCTAACGTTGGCATTTTGCAGCGCAAAACCCATTTGTATCCCTAGGAACCCGAAACTCATGTTCCAAATTTCCCAGAAACCTAATTTACGCTTTTCCATTATCGTATTTTACTTATTAACGATAAGCGTATATGCTTATCAAAACTTACATTTATTTGAAGTGTAGTGTGTAAGCTTTGATAATCAGTAACAAAGATATTGGTTTTTTAGTACCAACATTATTTCCGCCTTAAAATTTTGGGGCAGTAATTGTATTTTTAAATATTATAATTATTTAATTTTCAAAAAACTACAACGTTGGCGTAGATTTTTGAATAACGCTCTATTTAGCTCCTCTACAGGGCTTAGCATCAGGCCCTAAGGGTGCTTTCGCGCAGTACCAGCTCGGTTTCTATAAGCTCTGTGGTATACTGCTCGTTCTCTTCCTCCATCTCAAGCCGGTCTATAAGCATCTTGGCGGCACGGCCACCCATTTTAATTCCATTCTGACTTACTGTGGTGATGCTCGGGCTGCTAAATTGCGAAATAATACCATCGGTAAAACCAATTACGCTAAGCTCTTCGGGTACCTTAATGCCCATTTTGTGGGCTATTTTAATACTGGTAACGGCAAAAAGCTCGTTAACGGCAAAAATAGCGCGCGGCCTTTGGCTTTCCAGCAATGCTGCAATAGGCTCTTCGCAATGGTCTATATCTTCAATCTTTACTATAAGGTCGTCGTTAATAGCTATATCGTGGTCGCTAAGCGCATTAATGTAACCATCTGTACGCAGCTTGCCCACACTTACATAGTCTACGGTGGTAACAAGGGCAATTTCTTTAAAGCCCTGCCCCACCAGGTGGCTTACTGCCTCATAGGCTGCCATCTGGTCGTCTATAATAACCTTATCGCACAATACATCGTTAGTAATACGGTCAAACATTACCACGGGCATGCCCTGGTTAATAACCTCCTGTATGTGGTGAAAGTCTTTTTTTTGCTGGGTTTCTTTGCTTAAAGACATAATAAAACCATCGGTACTGCCAGTGGCCAGCATTTCCATGTTTATTACCTCTTTATCAAAAGATTCGTTGCTAAGGCACACAATTACGTTATAGCCCATTTCATTTGCCACGTGCTCTATACCGCTAATAACGGTAGCAAAAAAGTGGTGCACAATTTCAGGAATAATGATGCCTATTGTTTTGGTCTTTTTATTTTTAAGGCTCAGCGCAATATTATTGGGCTTATAGTTGTATAATTTGGCAAAAGCCTGTACCTTTAGTCTGGTATCCTCGCCTATTTCATGGCTGTCCCTGAGGGACTTGGATACGGTAGAGATAGACACATCCAGTTCTTTGGCTATTTGCTTAAGAGTAACCTTCCTTTTCATCATAAAAAGCAAAAATTATTGATTTGAGAAATAAAGATAATTTTTATTTCGATTAATCACAATTTTATCTTTCGGAAGGTGCTAAAAATCAAAAGTTTTCAACACGACAACGTTGTAGTAACGTTGTATTTACGAAAACGTTTTTTTATGATACATTTTTGGATAATTTTAACCTTTGAAGTGAGTGTGTAAGCATTTTAAACGCAAATTTTAACAAACAACTTGTATGAAAACTATGTATCAAAAGTTATTACTGTTGTTGCTCATGTTACCTTTTAGTGCACTGGCCCAGAGCACAGTAAAAGGTATAGTAAGCGACAACACCACCGGCGAGCCTTTGCCCGGGGTTAATGTAAGTATTGAAGGCACCACTAACGGCACTTCAACCGACATGGACGGTAGTTATACACTACTTAATGTAAAGAGTGGCGACAAGCTGGTTTTTAGCTATATAGGCTACCTGAACCAAACCCAGACCTATGCGGGTGAGCCTATTATTAACGCAAGCCTTAGCGAAGACACCCAGCTTATAGAAGAGGTGGTAGTTATAGGCTATGGTACCGTGGCTAAAAAAGATGCCACAGGATCTGTTACTACCGTTACTGCAAAAGACTTTAATAAAGGTGCTATTGTAACGGCAGAAAACATGATTAACGGTAAAGTAGCAGGCCTTACTATTAATACCAGCGGTGCACCGGGCTCAGGCTCTCAGATAAGGATAAGGGGCGGCTCGTCTTTAGATGCGTCAAATGACCCGCTTATTGTTATAGACGGGCTACCGGTTACTAACAGTACGGGTATTGGATCTACATCGGCACTTGCCTCTATAAACCCTAACGACATTGAAAGCTTTAACGTACTTAAAGATGCCTCTGCAACGGCCATTTATGGTTCAAGGGCATCTAACGGTGTAATTATTATTACTACTAAAAAAGGCGGTAAAAACCTTAAGGTTAACTACAACATGACTTATGGTAGTGGTAAAGCATACAATAAAGTAGATGTATTTAGCGCTGACCAATACCGTGACATTATAAATACTTACAGGCCACAGGACGTTGCCCAGTTAGGTACTGCAAATACAGACTGGCAGGATGCTATATACAGGAGAACTGACTTTGTTGACAACTCTGCATCGCTTACAGGTAACCTGTTTGGCTTTATGCCGGCACGCCTTTCATTAGGTAATACCTACCAGGAAGGTTTAAGGCTTACCAATAAGTTTAACAGGAGCACTGTATCTATGGCGCTTAGCCCGTCATTTTTTAAAGATCACCTTAAGCTAAGCCTTAACGCTAATTATGCTAACGAAAAAAACCGCTTTGCCGATGGCGTAGAGGGTGCAGCACTGCGTTTTGACCCTACGCAGCCTATAATGGATGCCAACTCGCCTTATGACGGTTATTTTGAATATTATAATACCGATGGCTCTTTGCAGCAAATTGCACCGCGCAACCCGGTTGCCCAGCTTATGCAAACCTATGATAACGGTATAAACGACCGTTTATATGGTAACTTTCAGGTAGATTACCGCCTGCATTTTCTTCCTGAACTTAAAGCCACGGTAAACCTGGGCTATGACAGGTCTTCGGGAGAAAGAAGCCGCAATGTGGCTGCAACTGCAGCATCTGGCCCAAGCAACAACAACGTGCCTTATGGTACAAACGAATTTAGTACCAGGACACTAAACAACAAGCTTATTGACACTTACCTTAACTACAACAAAACGTTTGGTAAGCTTAATATTGATGCTACAGCGGGTTACTCTTACCAAAAATATGAGGAAGAAAGCTTTTACCAGGGTAACCTTAACAACCCAACCCTGCCTTCAACATTTCCTGAAACAGACAAAGTTA
>JAZKDS010000371.1:0-7503 GCA_040387455.1 Bacteroidota bacterium | reverse complement strand
GGCGTTATTTTTTTATTATTTGTCGGCCAGCTTTTCCCAGGCCATAGTTACAATACCTGCGTTACTAAGCACATCCCAGTAAAGGAGGCCCTCTTTAAAATACACCTCCATTTTACTGCCGCTGTATTCATCGGTTAAGTATTGTTTGCCCTTATCAAGGGTAATAAGATATGTACCTTCCGTTATCTTGGCTGTTGCCAGCTGGTACCTCATTTTTTGCCCGGGCAAAAAAACAAGTGTGCCATACATGCTGCTCATTTTTTGTTTAAACTGTGCAGCAAGCGCTTCTTTAGTCTGGCCCTTTTCGGCAGCAAATTCATCGCTTACGCTAACTTCACCGGTTTTAAGATCGGCTATGTTGCCTGACTGGGCTATTTTGCGCAGGTTCCACTCCCCCACCAGTTTTTTAGATGTAATTGTATCGAGCGTTTGTGCCTGTGCAGCAAAAAGCACAAACAGGGTAATTAAGGTAAAATGCAGTTTTTTCATTATAAATATTAAGTCTCACAAATAACGTTTGTAAGCCGGTTTTATTGCTTATTAACCTGATAAGCCTCAGGATAATTATTGTTTCCTGAGGATTATTTTAAACTCATCTGCCGCTTCTGCCGACGGCGAAAGCACCAGCATGCCGTTTTGCAGAGCAATAAAGTTTTTTTCTTTTTTATCAATATAAAGAAACTGTTTACCGTTTTCTTCAATAATAGTAATGGGTGCTGCTACGGTGGCACCGTCTTCAAAACGGTTAATAATGCCGGTTTCAAACTTTACGGTAAAAATATCTTTAAAGCCTGAAAACTCTTCCAGCAGCGCTGCTTTTACGGTTGCTTCGTCCTGATCAGTATCCTTTAAATCGTTAACCATATCAGCAGAAAGGGTAACCTGATTTTTTTCGAGATCAACGGTTGTACCGTTCATTATAATTTGTGCCGGCACCCAGCTACCCACAAGGGTTTGCATGGTTATGGTTTGCGCCTGTGCTGCAAACACTATAAACAAAGCAATGCAGGCAGAATGCAGTTTTTTCATTTTATTTTTTCTTTTCAAAGGATAATACTGACGAGGCAACTTCGGGGTTTGATAAATTTAAAACACCATCCTTTAGCGTAAAATTAATCTCTTTACCATCATTGCGCACAATATATGTAGTACCGCTTACCTCTTTTAACGTATAAGTGGTGTTTTTTTGGGCTCCGGGCACATTAAGATCCATTATCAGTCCCGGCTTAAACTCTACATACATTTCCTTAAAAAGTGGCCCTATCTCGGTGATTATACCTTTTTTTGCCTCTTCTAAATCCTGACCTTTGGCCTCAATTTCTGCGGCAGCCTCATTGCTAAGGTGTATTTCGCCGGTTTTAAAATTTATTGTACTGCCCTGTAGTGTTGCAAAACTAACATTCCATGTGCCCAGCAGGTCTATTTCGGTAACGGTTTGTGCCTGGGCTGCAAACAGTACAAAAAACGCAATAGCTGCATAGGTTAATTGCTTCATATTATTTTTTCTTTTCAAAGTAGATAGAGGGTGCATCTTCTCCTTCTTCGCCCCTTGGCACTATTTGTAAAAGGCCATCTGCAAGGCTTACCTTCATTTCTTTGCCATCGTTACGAATCATGTAAGTACTGCCGCTTTCAACACTAAGGGTATAGGTAACTTCTTTCACCGAATCCGGCCTGTGAAATTCTGCCGCCAGGCCGCTTTTAAATATCACTTTTATTTTATCCATCCCACCATTGGCAAGGCCCTCTTTAACCATGTTTTTTACCTCTTCTATATCCTGGCCGCTGGCTTCAACTTCTTCCTGGGTTTCGGGAGAAAATGTAATATCACCGGTTTTAAAATCTATAAAAGTGCCCTGTACTGTCATTTTGCGTGGCGTCCACTCGCCCAAAAGGTCTTTTTCGGTAACGGTTTGTGCCTGTGCTATAAAAAGTACAAAAAAGGCAATCAGGGTAATGTGTAATTTTTTCATGTTTAGATATATTTTTTATTTATTATTTAGACGTATAAAATGGCTGTTTGTTACAGCCCATGTTATAACTTTTTAAGATACAATCAAGTCTATTTTAGCAATTTGCCATTCGCCTAAAAGATCTTTTTCGGAAATGGACTGGCATTATGCTGTGAATGCTAAAAAATTTTCATACTATTTTTTAACCATGTACATAACTGACCTATTCTCTCCTTCCGGCGCATCAACAAGCTTTAAAAACCCGTCTTCAAGTAACGCTTCCAAACCTGACGGATCTGGCGTGTTTAAGGTTAAAACCTGGCTGGTAACTTTATCCTCCAGCGTGTAAGACACCGTTTGAACACTACTGCCATCATGAACATCTACCATAGCACCCGGTTTAAAAAACAGCTTAGCTTCTTTAATTTCATCTGCAGAGCCACTCTCCACCATGCTTTGTATCATTTCAAGGTTATCATTGCCCACATCAGGGTCAACAACCTTTACCTCGCCGGTATCAAAATTGACTAAAACACCTTCGACCTCCATTTTAACGATGCGCCATTCGCCTAAAAGATCTTTCTCGGTAATGGACTGGCCTTGTGCTGCAAACGCTAAAAAAAGCACCGTAATTGCTAAAAATTTTTTCATACTATTTTTTTGCCATGTACATAACTGTCCCCTCAACGTCATCAACAAGTTTTAAAAGCCCGTCTTCAAATGATGCCTCTAAACCAGAAGGCTCATCTATATTAAGGGTTAAAACCTGTTTATTTGCTTTATTTTCAAGCGTATAAGATGCCGTTTCAATACCGTTATTATCATGCAGATCTACCATAGAACCCGGTTTAAAAACCAGTTTAATTTCTTTAATTTCATCAGCACCGCCACCGTCCATTATTCCTTGTACCATGTCAAGGTTCTCTTTGCCCACTTCAGGGTCAACCGCCTTCACTTCTCCCGTGTCAAGATTGGCTAAAACACCCTCGATTTCTATTTTAGCTACGCGCCATTCGCCCAGCAGGCTTTTTTCGGTAATGGTTTGTGCCTGAGAGGCAAGGCTAATTAAAAGCGCTACAACTACAAATTTCAATTTTTTCATATTATTGTTTTTTAAAATACATTATAAAAGTACGTGAAGTTGGCAATATCCATTCAAGTAAGCCCTCCTTCAGGGAAATATCTATTGTCATGACTTCGGGCGTATCTACAAGCAACACCTGCCGGGTGCCATCGGAAGCAAGTTTATACTTGCCGGTTTTTACTGTATCGCCTTCGCGCGATTCAAATACAAAATTGGGTTTAAAAGCAATACTAGTGTTCTTAATCTCATCGCTCAAGCCGCTTTGCAGCATTGCCTTTAAATCTTCAACCTCACTATTTTCTTCTGCACCGGGAGCCACCGTGACCTCATTGGTCTCAAAATTCATCAGGATGCCATTAAAATCCATTTTTGCCAGTTTCCATTCGCCTAATACATCGGCCTCAGCAATGTTTTGTGCCTGTGCCGAAAACAATGCAAACAGGACTATGACTGTGAGGTGTAATTTTTTCATGCTATTCTTTTTTAAAGCTCATTTGTATTATGGTGTCGCGCTTATTTACCATAAGCACCAGCATATTATCTGTGAGGATGTACTCTGTTTCTGCGCCGCCTCCGCCAATAAACCATTTTTTGCCATCTTTTTCTACAAGCTTATAGGTATCATCAAACGTTGTTTTGAATATAAACATTTTCATGGTACCATTAGCGTTAATGGTAAGGCTCATATCTTTGTACTCAGACATCTGGGGTTTAAGCATTTTTTTAGCACCTTCAAGACTAACGCCTTCTGCCTTTATTTCTTTTACTACCTCGTCAGAAAACGTCATATCGCCGGTATTCATATCAAAAGTAACCCCATCTGTGGTTACTGATGCAATGTTCCATTTGCCTAAAACGGCTTTTTCTGCGGCGGTTTGTGCCTGTACTGCAACAAGCATAAAAAGTGCCACAAAGGTTATGTGTAGTTTTTTCATGTTATTTTATTTTTTCAAATATAACTTCGGTATCAGGGCCGCCTTTTGCACTTGGCTTAAGTATTTTAAAATGGCCTTCTTTAAAATCTACTTTAAGTTCGCGCCCATCAGGACGTTTAATGTAGGTGCTGCCCTCTTTTTTAATAACGGTGTAATACGATGTATCTATAGTGCCTTTATCGTGCCACTCCATAATGCCACGCTGCTTAAAAAAAATATTTACGCCGGCAAAACCTATAGATTTTAGTGCATCGGCCAGTTTGGCCTTTAAGGCAGGAATGTCTTCTCCTTTTTTATTGGCCTGGGCAATAATATTATCGGGCAAGGTAACGGCACCGGTTTTATAATTATAGGTACAGCCCTTTGCGGTTATAGAAAGCGGTTGCCACCCTCCCAGCAAAACGGCCTCGGGTATGGGCTGCTGCGCCTGCCTCGCGGCTTTAACGGCAGGTCGTTCAAAGATTAGGGTTGTCGCCATGCCCTTTACCTGCTGTACATAATGCAACACACCCTTAATAATAGAGAGCGTTATGGTATCTTTTGAATTTTCAGGGATTAAGCCGGCACTGTTACCCAAATTTATAAGGGAATATTTTTTAATATCATCTTCGCCACGCATGGTTAGCGCATAACGGCTGCCGGTATAAAACGTAATTTTACCGTTTATTTTGGCTATCTCCTCATTTAGTCCGCCAATTAAAAGCTTCTGCATCTCCTGAGCCTGTGCCGTTGCCTTGACGTCCTGCACCATGGCCACTGAGTCTTTATCAAAATCAACATACAGCATACCGGGGCTTTGCATTGTTTTTAACTGCCATTCGCCCAGCAAATCTGCCTCGGTTATGGTTTGTGCCTGTGCAGAAACGAGCATAAACAGGGCAATGAGCGTGAGGTATAGTTTTTTCATGGATATTTACCTGGTTTTAGTAAACGTAACTTTGATTGTACTTGGCGAGCCCCGGCCAATGACCGTTGAAGTAAGCTTGCCATCCTTTGAATAAAACTCAATGGTTTCTGTATTACCTTTAAATACAATGGGCAGTGCTGCATTTTGGGGAAGTATATAGGTACCCTGATCAGTAAGTCGGCTTTTTTTATAGGCTTCAAACAGGTATCCGGGCTTAATAACAACTTTAAAAGTTTGCGCAGAAGAAACAAACCAATTGGCTTCCTTTTTTACATCTTCATCTGTAGCATTAGGTGAATTTTCTTTTATCTTTTTAGCGTAATCGCCAGAAATACTAAGCGAATCGTTTTCGACATTGTAATAATTGCCATCAAAAACCACATTGCTTACCTGCCATTCGCCCAGCAAATCTGCCTCGGTTATGGTTTGCGCCTGAGCTATGCTGCAGGCCAGGCAAATAAAAAGAAGGAATTTTTTCATGAGGAGTAGTATATGTGGCTAAAGTAGCAAAATATTACATTAAGCAAATAAACATGTAACAAAATGTAGTTATCTTCAACAAATGAATTAGTTCCAGGTTTAAAATTCCAGGTTTAAAGTTAAGCTACAAAGTCTGGAAGTCTGAAATTCTAACAATCTAAAGATCTTTAAAAATGACATCACACGAAATTGACTACCACATTTATGGCGAAGAGATGCAGTATGTAGAAATAGAGCTTGACCCGCAGGAGGCCGTTGTGGCCGAGGCAGGCAGCTTTATGATGATGGATAACGGCATAGTTATGAATACCATTTTTGGCGACGGCAGCGGCCAGAACGAAGGCTTTATGGGCAAACTCTTTAGCGCCGGAAAACGCATGCTAACGGGTGAAAGCCTGTTTATGACGGTATTTTTAAACCAGTGGCACGGCAAGCGCAAGGTAAGCTTTGCATCGCCCTACCCGGGCAAGATCATCCCTATAGACCTTACACAGTTTAGCGGCAAGTTTATTTGCCAGAAGGATGCCTTTTTATGCGCGGCCAAGGGCGTTAGCGTAGGTATTGAGTTTAGCCGCAAGCTGGGGCGTGGCCTTTTTGGCGGCGAAGGCTTCATTATGCAAAAGTTAGAGGGCGACGGCATGGCCTTTGTACATGCGGGCGGTACACTGGCACGTAAAGAACTGCAGGCCGGCGAGGTGCTTAAGGTAGATACGGGCTGTATTGTGGGCTTTAGCCCTACGATAGATTATGATATTGAATTTATAGGCGGTATTAAGAACACCATTTTTGGCGGTGAGGGGCTATTTTATGCCACGTTGCAAGGCCCCGGGATGGTGTATATACAATCGTTACCGTTTAGCAGGCTGGCGGGCCGCATTTATGCCTCTGCACCACAGGGCGGCGGGCAGCAACGCGGGGAAGGCAGCATATTAGGCGGTCTGGGCAATTTGCTTGATGGCGATAACAGGTTCTAAAAAATTTATCTTTTTTTACTTCTGATTTTATACTAAGGGCTTCAGCCCTTTTTTTATTGCCTATATGCCGCTGTTTTGTACATTCGTAAAAAAATTCATGAAGAAGTTGTTGTTACTCGCGGTCCTGTGCTTTAGTATGGGTTTTACATGCCAAAAAAGCGGCTATAATTTTGCCGAAATTGTAAAGCAGTTTAAGGCCAGCGGGCAGTTTGACCCCAACAGCAAGTTTACTATAGACGATGTGCTTTATAATGATATAATAATCATAAATGAAAAAAACGCCTCCTGCGAAAATGCCTATATAGCATGGTGCCCCAAAGATACGGTAAGTACCCTGTTTATGATAAGCAAACAATGCAATGCCGACTTATCTGGCACTGAGCATAAATCATGGGACTACAAAATCAGAGATGGCAGGATTAAAATGACTATTGCCACCCAAACTGCGGCTGAAGCCCATACACTTACTGATGAAAGCCTTGTTACTACCCAAACTGGCGCAGATGAGTTTACCTTTGCTGCGGTGCGCAACTTTACTGCTTTTCCAAAAATTAATTACCCTGAATAAAACACTAGAATATTTTAAGGCTGAAAAAAATACCTTCATAAAAAATCAGGTGTTGCAATGGTAAAAAATTTACCGTTGCAACACCTGAAAAATGAACTTGCAATTAAATGCGTTTTATACGCGAAAATGAACTCCGAAAGTGAAAAGTGAAGCACTTTTTGAGCATCATTTCTAAGATTTTACTTTATTTAAACTTACTATTTATATAGTGATTTTAAATATGGCGCCAGCTGGGCCGCCATGGCTTTATCTTCTTCAATTGCCGGGTGCCCACCACAACCTTTTGGCGTTACACCTTTAAAGCTAAACACCTGTACAGCAGTATGTCCGCCCTGTTTATTAACCTCTTCTTTAATCCTGTTAAGGCATTTTGTAAAGGTTTCGGCCTTAGCCCCTGTAACCATCGGGCTGTTAAGCAGCACTATCTGGGTTTTAGGCGCATGTTTGTATACCGTGGCTATAAACGCCACATAATTAGCTACATACTTATCTTCATTAAAAGGAAGGCGCTGCTTTTTGCCATCGCCATCGCGGCCTGAGGCGCCGGCTGCTCGGCCTTGGCAACCAGATCTGCCCCTATGTTGCCATTCGCTCCACTGCGGT
>JAZKDS010000370.1:3065-3962 GCA_040387455.1 Bacteroidota bacterium | reverse complement strand
GAATTTTATGGAGTACGTGAGCAATTTTTAAACTTTAAACTTTGAATTTTCCGAACTGAAAATATCGCAACACTATTAACACTAACACAACACATACTTCAAGAGAAAACGTTTTCGTGTAAAAAATATTCATAAAATGTTGGCTGGATAAAAATAATTCTTACTTTAGCCAAACGTAATTATGAAAAACAAGAACATCATACAAGTAATCATTGTCATTATTGTCATTATTGGCCATAGTGCAGGGATGCTTTTATAATGTTATAACAACATACAAAATAAAATAAAAGCCGTTCCCTTAGCGAAACGGCTTTTTTTGTGCCGTATGCTAACGCAGCTTTAAGAATTAAACAATCTTTTAGTAAAAACTTTAAAAACTTGCTATATGTATTACGATAACAATACGATAATCTACTACAACGGTCAATTTGTAAAGGCAGCCGAAGCCGGTACCAATCTCTACGGGCAGTCATTACACTATGGGTATGCCGTTTTTGAAGGCATCAAATCGTATAAGACAGATAAAGGCGTAAAGATATTTAAGCCCAGAGAGCATTATGACCGCCTGCGCCGCAGTGCAGAGCTGATGCACATGCCGTTTGACTATACTACCGACCAACTTACGGCACTCTCTTATGAGGTGCTGGAGCGCAATAATTTTAGGGATGCCTACCTGCGCCCCATAGTGCTGTGCTCGCCTAACATGGCGCTGAGCAAAGGCAAAGAAAGCTACCTGGCCATTGAGGCATGGGAGTGGAGCAACGGATACATGGCTAATAAAATGCGCATCATGACCAGCAGCTTTGAGCGCCCCAACCCTAAGGCATTTAAGGTAGAGGCTAAGGTTAGCGGTCAGTATGTAAATTCTATCCTGGCGTGCCAGGAGGCGAAAGATAT
>JAZKDS010000370.1:0-3055 GCA_040387455.1 Bacteroidota bacterium | reverse complement strand
TGAGGCCCTGGTGCTGGATGGCAACGGCTATGTGGCCGAGAGCAGCGGTGCCAATGTGTTTTATGAAAAAGACGGAACATTATACACGCCCGCATTGGGCAGCATACTGCCGGGTATAACCCGTGCTACGGTGCTTGATATTTGCCGCGAGCTCGAAATACCGGCTAAGGAGCGCTTTTTTACCCCTGATGAGATGCGTGGTGCCGATGCCGCCTTCTTTTGTGGTACCGCCGCCGAGGTACTGGCATTAGACTCGTTAGACGATGTACCGTTTACCAAAAACTGGGACGACAGCCTTAGCGCTACCATCCAGAAAGCCTACCGCAATTTAACGCTGGGCAAAAGCCTGGAAGAGTTTAAGCTGCAGTTAGGATAGTTTACAGATAGCAGATTACAGATTATAGATAGCAGTAAGCCGTCATGCTGAGCTTCTACAGTCACAGTTTTCAGTCACGCTGAGCCTGTCGAAGCGCCAGCATAAAAGTGTAGCTATTCCCCTCTTGAGGGGTGCACGTAGGGCGGGGTGGTTCAGTCATGCTGAGCCTGCCGAAGCACAAACAAAACAAAAACAAACTAAATACAGGTCAGGGTAAGAGTAAGCAACCTGAAACTTGAAACCTGAAACCTGACACGAGGCCAAATGGCCGACTGGCGAAGCAAACAAAAAGAATGGAACTAAACAAGTATTCAAAAATATTTACGCAGGATGGCACACAGCCTGCGGCCAAAGCCATGCTATACGGTATAGGCTTTACAGATGATGATATGGATAAGGCGCAGGTGGGCATAGCCAGTATGGGATATGACGGCAATACCTGCAACATGCACCTTAACGACCTTGCAAAAATTGTAAAACAGGGCACCTGGAACAACAACCTTGCAGGCCTTATATTCAACACCATTGGCGTAAGCGATGGCATGAGCAACGGTACCGATGGTATGCGCTACAGCCTGGTAAGCCGCGATGTAATTGCCGATAGTATAGAAGCCATTTGTGGCGGCCAGTATTATGATGGCCTTATAACCATACCCGGCTGCGATAAAAACATGCCCGGCAGCATTATGGCCATGGGCAGGCTCAACAGGCCCGGTATTATGGTATATGGCGGCACCATAGCCCCCGGCTGTTATAAAGGTGAAGATCTTAACATTGTTTCGGCGTTTGAGGCGCTTGGTGCCAAGATAGCGGGCACTATGGATGAAACCGATTTTCAGGGTGTTATCCGCAATGCCTGCCCCGGTGCGGGTGCGTGCGGCGGCATGTATACGGCAAACACCATGGCCGCAGCTATAGAGGCGTTGGGTATGAGCTTGCCCTATAGTAGCAGCAACCCGGCACTAAGCCCCGAGAAGCAGCAGGAATGCCTTGATGCAGGCCAGTATATAAAACTGTTATTAGAAAAAGACATAAAACCCAGCGACATCATGACGCGCAAAGCGTTTGAAAACGCCATGCGCATAGTAGTAATACTGGGTGGCAGTACTAATGCTGTACTGCACTTTATAGCCATGGCAAAAAGCGTGGGTGTATCGGTAACGCAGGATGATTTTCAGCGCATGAGCGATGTAACGCCTGTACTGGCCGATTTTAAGCCCAGCGGCAAGTACTTAATGCAGGATTTGCACAACAACGGCGGTATTCCTGCCGTTATGAAGTATCTGCTTAGCGAAGGCATGCTGCATGGCGACTGCCTTACCGTTACCGGAAAAACCGTGGCAGAGAATTTAGCCGATGTTCCTGAGCTTGATTTTGTTACCCAGAAAATCATCCGCCCGGTGAGCGACCCTATCAAACCCGAAGGCCACCTGCGCATATTATACGGCAACCTGGCAACAGGTGGCAGCGTAGCCAAGATAACCGGCCAAGAGGGCGAGAAGTTTACCGGCCCGGCCCGCGTTTTTGATGGAGAAAAAGACCTGATTGCGGGTATCTCCGGAGGCAGGGTACAGCACGGCGATGTAATTGTAATAAAGAATGAAGGCCCCAAAGGCGCACCGGGCATGCCCGAAATGCTTAAGCCTACCAGTGCCCTTATTGGCGCAGGCCTGGGCAAGAGCGTAGCCCTTATAACCGATGGGCGCTTTAGTGGCGGCACACACGGGTTTGTAGTAGGCCACATAACGCCCGAATCGTATGAGGGGGGGGTAATAGGCCTGGTGCATGATAATGATATTATTGAGCTCGATGCCGTAAACAACACCATAAATGTTTTGGTAAGTGACGAAGAACTCGCCGCAAGACGCGCAGCCTGGCAACAGCCCGAACTAAAAGTAAAAAGCGGATTGCTCTATAAATATGCCCGCACGGTATCATCGGCCGCAGAAGGCTGTGTAACCGACGAGTTTTAGTGCGCGCCGCACCGGCATTAAGTCCGGGTGAAGCTATTCCCCTCTTGAGGGGTGCCCACAGGGCGGGGTGGTTATTCTCTTGATTAAAAGTTCAATCGTTCTGGCATTACCTGAGTGAAGCTAAAGGCCTTAAACTTCGTTGCGTTAAGCAAAATATAAGTCGTTGCGTTAAAAATGATGTGCTGTTTGAGCGCAGCGAGTTCAAATCGTTTAGCCGAAGCTTACATTTTGTAGCATAAGAAGTTAGAGCCTTGAATTTTTGGTTCTTTTGTTTCAAGACAAAAGAATAATGAAAACCTGTAAGGTTTAAAAATGCTTCTGTATAAGAAGACATAAAATTAAGTTGTATGGAAAAGACAATAGAAAAAGCTGAACCACAAATTCAGCCCGCAGAAGAACCCAAAACCCATACCGGTGGGCAGGTAGTGCTCGAGGCCTTTATCGCCGAGGGCGTAACTACTATTTTCGGCTATCCCGGCGGTGCCATCATGCCCATTTATGATGCCCTGTACGATTATAACGATAAGTTGCAGCACATACTGGTGCGCCATGAGCAGGGCGGTATACATGCAGCGCAGGGTTTTGCAAGGGTGTCGGGTAAAACGGGCGTGGTGTTTGCCACCAGCGGCCCCGGTGCTACTAACCTGGTTACCGGCCTTGCCGATGCCATGATAGACAGCACACCATTGGTTTGTATTACCGGTCA
>JAZKDS010000369.1:0-5829 GCA_040387455.1 Bacteroidota bacterium | reverse complement strand
AAAAAGCCAACACTCAACAATTCCTGGTATGCATGCGGATGCTTTTTAATGGCATTGTTTATAGTTAGCTTATTTATTTCGTACACATTGTTTTCTATATCAAGCTCTTCTACAAGATTTTTAATCAACAGTATCTTTTCGGCAGAGTAATGCCCCAGGTAAACCTTGTTATAAATAAATGTCGACACCGTATCGTAAAAACATAAATGGTCGGCATTTGCCAACGTAAAGTTGTCTTTATGCTGCTGGTAGAAAAACTGAAAATAAAGCGGATGATTAAAATTCTCGGCAACATTAATTACCATTGAATTTTCCGTGCCCGGCTTAATTTTTTGACACAGGGTTTTTATCTCGCTAATATTAAACAACGGCACATTTATAAAACTCGAGTCTTTGAAGCCGGTATACCAAGTGTTATTGCCAATTTCAAGTTCATGTTTATTATTTACCCATGTAGCCGTACGGCTGGTTAACACCAGTTTAAACCAATCATGCGATTGGTAGAAAGAAAATATATCAATCAACTGGTTTAGTATTATTCTAAAATTGTCGCCTTTAAACATATGTTCATCAAGGCCGTCAACTATCAAATAAAATTTGCTTCGTCCGCGTTGTTTTATATCTAATAGTACATTCAGATCATGGTCTGTATTATAACCCAGCAGGGCCAGCATCCAATCATGTATATCGCGGCCGCTTACCAACACACTCATAATAGCATTACTACTAAATAGTAGTATAATGTCGTTGCTATCATTCAAATCGTCAATAGCTATCTTTTTTTCTACCCATTGACAAAGCGCTATAGTTTTGCCATATCCGGCAGGCGCAGCTAATAATGTACCTGTACAGCCAGATGCTAAAAACTCGTCAAAATGATAATCAATAAATTCACGGTCGATAGTTTGATTATAGGGGATACCTGACTTATTTCTAAGCGCCTGTAAAGTAAACTCTGTTATTTTATTTGCGTTTTGCTGTAATAATTGCCAGTTTAAATTTTTGTTATTATTGGTGCTTACAACTTTTTTTTCCTGCTTCTGCGCAAAGTCATCCCAACTTTTATAATTGCAATATCTTGCCAGTACATTTAATGTAAATAATGAAGGACTGTATTTACTATAAGCAAAGCCGTATATCCGTTTAAATGTCGTTTCACTTACCCGGTTGCCTGTTTTTTTATATACCCTATCTGATAAAGCCCTGCACTCTGCAGGTAGCATATTGCTTATACCTGCGTTTACAAGGGTTATCCGCTTTAGTTCTTCGTATTTAGGTAATGATATTTTACTCATTATCTCTTTTCCCTTTTTGGGTCACGCTGTATTCTTTAAAATTAAATTAACACATTCATTTACAGTAAGATTCGACGAAATTACGTTTGGCTCAACCATCCTTCCTGTATTGTATTGTGATGCTATTTCCTGTAACCTGTTCTCAAGTAATTTGCATTTTATTAAGGTATTGCAACCTAATGCTAACAATGAGGTGTAGCCATTCAAATTATAGGGTTTTACATCAGTTAAACCGCAAATATTTACTATCTCCAATTTAACGTGATTTGTGATGTATACCTTCTCCATAGACATATCGCGTAGAAATATGATACAAGATATGCTATTAGCATAATAATTGACTACAAGGTGTTTAGGATACTTTGGTTTAGTTTAGTAAATTTTGATCATACAATTGCTTTTATTATCTAATGGTTATTTTAATTATAATTAACGAGACAAAATTAACCAATACATTTGCTATTTATAACCTAAATGAAAAACAGGCATTTATACCTGTTTTAAAAAACACGTATTACTACCTGGTATTAAAACTGAGCCTTAATGGTAAAAATACCATATTTTATGGCAATTTTATTAAGCAAATTAATTCGGTGCCCTTCTACTGTACGTGGGCTTATATGTAATTGGTTGGCTATTTCCATATTACTATGCTCATTACAAACAAGTTCAATAATTTGTTTTTCCCGGTTCGATAATTTTACCGGCATATTATCCAGTACAGTTTGACGGCTACTTTGAACTATGGCGTTACTTTGAATTGCTTCTAAAACATTACGATTAAAGTAAAATCCGGTTTTGTAAACAGATTGGATTGCAAGTACCAGTTCGGCCTTATCACAGTTTTTTTCAAGATATGCTGATGCCTTTGCATGAATCATCTGTGCTATAAGTGATGGGCTTATATGCATAGAAAGGATAATTACTTTTATTTGCGGGTATTGCTCATGTAAAATCTCATTTAGTTTAATGCCATTCATACCAGGCATATCCATGTCAAGTATAGCCACATATGATATTTGGTAAAGCTGCTAACAGTGCGTCGCCGCCTTCATAGTCTCCTAATAACTGCAACTCATCAATACTGTCTATTAACAGCGATAGGCTTTGTCTGAAAAGATTTTGGTCATCAACAATAAATACACTTATTTGCTCCATTTATTTATAATAGGGGATAAGTGATTTTGATATAAAAGCCGTTGCCTGGTGATGTTTCAATACTAAAATCGGCATTGATGACCGTAAGGCGGCTTTCGATATTGTGTAGGCCGATACCTTTTTTTACACCCTGGTCATCCATCCCAACACCGTTATCTGAGTATTCAATCACAAGCGTATTATTTATCTGCGTAAAATTAAGTGTAGAAATACCCGCCCGCGCGTGCTTTAGCGTATTGTTTAACAACTCCTCTAAAACCCGGTACAGAGCGGTAGCTACCGGCATAGTAATTTTTTCAAGCGCTGGTTTGGCGTCGTTTTTAAAATCAATTTTTAATTTTCCAGATTGATTAATGTTGGTACACTGTTCTTCTATAGCAAATGCCAAACCATAATAAGTTAATGCAGTAGGAGATAAGTTATGTGATATATGCCTTACATCAGTCATCATTTTATCAATAATACCCTTGCTCGACTTGATGAATTGAGTATAATCTTCGTCTGCTGTAACTGGTTTAAACATTTCTATAATAAGCCTTAAGTTTGAAATAGCGGCGCCTACATCGTCATGAAGATCGCGCCCAATGCGTATACGTTCTTCTTCCTGCGATTCTATAACAACCTGAAGTAGCTCTTTTTGATGGGCAAGCGCTGCCTGTTGCATTTGCTGGCGCTGTTGCAATATCTTGTTTTGGTTGCGGATGTAGATTAGTATAAACGACACCACCATTAGGAATGTACCTAAAGTGGCCAATATAATTAATGCGACAATGTTATCGGATGAGTTCGGCATTTAGAAAAAGCTATAGCAAATAGTATATTTTCAATTAAAATAAAAGTATCATAAGTACCCCAAACAATTTTGGTGATAGATCTATCAGCATGGAGAAAATAGTTGGTAAACATAAAGGTAAATAAACTACAAGAGTAAAATACCAGTAACCCCGTGTTTATCCAGTTATAACTTAAATCTGTCCATTTATAACTGTGTTCTGATTGCGATTGCCTGTTAAAAAACATCAGGCAGTAACTAACAATAATAATAGACTCAATAGCCCTGGTATATGTACTTAGTTGCAGACCGTTTTGAATATAGAAGAAATTGACAACACATATCAGCGCAAATATAGTTACCAAATAAGGTGATATTTTTTTAACCAGGCCTTTAAGTATCTGGCTAAAATAAAATGATACAAACGCAAACTCAAAACCAACGTATATATGAAACATAAATACATTGTGGATATTGTTATTGGCCAAATACGTATTTACGCCATTAAGTACTATTGTAAATACCAGAAAAAAGAGTATTGTCTTATGGGCAATACTTAATAGTTTATAATTTTTGAGGGCTATAATTGCGGGTACAATGCCACTAAAAACCGTAAAGTACCTGGCGTAAATTCTGTAAAACATTTATGGGTTATTATGCCCCTAATTTATGATAAAGAAGCCTAATAACCCATAAATTTAGAAAACTTATCCGTCTAAAGTATCGCCCGGGCCACCGCCACCACTGCCACACTCTGGCGGACAAGAGGTTGACATATCATAAACGTTGCTGCCACCTGGCCCGCCAACGCCGCCTTGTGCTTCTGTCCCTTGAAAAAGTTGTTCTTTTCCGTCAACAATAGGTACAAAGAAAATTTGGCTTGTAAGCGGATCATTAGGATCTGTTAGGCCAATGTAAACGCGCATAGCTTCGGCAGTTGGGTTGTTGTGGATGAAACTATCAAGAGATAGAATTGGCACGTAGAAAGATCTTGTTATAAAATCTTGGCCTGAAGTTGATAAATAGGTACGCCAGTTTTGGGTTCTTTCTGCTGCTTCTTCAACAGGGATGGTACCTGCCGAGCTGCCGCCTGGTAAATCTTTTGTGCTCATTTTTTTTTGATTAGGGTTAAAGTAATACGCAATAATATAAGAATACCGTAAACTTAAACAACAGATTGATTGAATGAATAAAATGAACAAGAAAATAATTGGCGAACAATAGTTTATGTAACTACCAGATATTAAGAAAATACCTGTAGGGCTAATCGCATAATACAATTAATTGCTTATCCGCGAAAATCGTATCCTCTGAAGCGCAATAAACTAAGAGCCTTACGTTTAAAAATACTCAATAGTAAATTATTAAAATACCGATGATCTGATTTTGAATCTCTTATAATAAATGACGGATGTTTTAATGGAAACTCTAGCTTTTGAGCTTGATTTTGCTTCAATTTGTCGTTTGATGATAAAGTATGGGTAGCATCGGCACCAAAGCCAATGTTCTCTATCATATTTACATTAGGTATAATAGATAAGCCCGAGTGGCTAAACAACGTAAACGACCATTGATAATCCCACCAATTAACATCAGGGTTATTATAGCTGTTTTTGATCTTATCTAAACGATACTTTTGCTCAAGCTTTGAATCAAAATATCCTTTGAAATAGTTTTTCTTAACCAGTTCCGGATAATCTTTCACATCAAAATCATACAATTTCCAGGCGCGGCGCCATGTAGCCCATCCCCATTCGTGTGGGTATGATGAAAAATAGTAAGAGTAATCATCATCACTTTTCCAGCCTTTTTGAAAGTTACTACCGGCAATGTGCATAATCTTGGTGTCGTGCCTGTATTTTTTTAATAACTCCTGGCAATACCTAAAAAAGCTTTGATCTGGCAGGCAATCATCTTCTAAAATAATACCTTCCTCTTCGTGTTCAAAAAACCAGTTATATGCACTGGCAGGGCCAAGGCCACAACCTAAGTTTTGCTCGCGGAAAAGCGTACGTACATTGCAAGCCCAATCAACCTTGCTTACAATTTCTTTAACTTCCTTTTGTTTATCTATATCAGATTGATTTCCGGGGCGAGGGCCATCTGCAGCAATATATAAACGTGTTGGGCGGGCTACTCTTATAGCCTCAAATACCCTTTTAGTGGTATCGGGCCTGTTAAATACAACAAATAATACGGGTGTATTTAGGGGGAACATTTATTAGTTATAATTAGATTTTTCTAAAAATGTAACAAAGAGTTACAATACATAAATTTCATCACATTTTTCATTCAATACTATAAACATTAAGGGAATGTTTTATTAATGTATCGTTTAACGGCAAGTTTATACCGACTAAACATAATACGTATTAACACTGAAAATAGTTTGCTAAATGCTTAAAATTATTAAAATGTAATTAGAAAAGCAGCGTAAAAGCAGAGCCTTCGCCTTGTACTGACTGCACCTGTATGTTGCCTTTATGCAACATCATTATCTGCTTACAAAGGCTCAACCCAATACCGCTACCTGTTTTTCGAGTGCTAAAAAACGGTATAGATATCTTATCCAGTAAATCGGGTGGCATGCCTATACCGTTGTCG
>JAZKDS010000368.1:0-2373 GCA_040387455.1 Bacteroidota bacterium | reverse complement strand
TAAATATCGCCATGATATCATACTACTTCGGGTCTAAAGAAAAACTGCTTGAAGCCCTGATAATGTATCGCACTACCGGTATGAAGATGGAGCTGGAAAGTATACTAAGTGAGACCCTACCCCCTTTTGAAAAAATAGACCGTCTCGTAGACCTGTACATAAGCCGTATAAACAAGCACAAATGCATGTACCAGATTATGCACTTTGAGCTTTCTACCAAAAAGCGCATCCTGAACATGGAGAGCTTTATGAATGTAAAAAAGGAAAACTCGGGCATATTCCGTAAGATTATTGAGGAAGGGCAAAATACAGGTTTTTTCAGGAGGGATGTAAATATCGACCTGATACCTACTACCGTTATGGGCACCCTTGTACATGTGCGTAATAACAAACCCTACTATGAACAACTGTATGGGTTTGACACCGAAGAAAAATTTGAGGAATACATAAACACCATAGTTACAAAACACATTAAACAAACCATTAAAGCGCTTTTAGCATATGAAAATTAAACATCTGCTGCCATTAGGCCTACTGCTTTTAAGCTGCGCCGCCACTCAGGCACAGCAACAGAAACCGCTCTCGCTGGACGAGGCTATTTCTATAGCGGTTACCCAAAGCACCGAGGCAACCCTGGCCGACACCCGGGTTAACACGGCTGAACTTGACGTTGACAACGTAAAAAACAACGTTTATCCTGATTTTAAAATTTCAGGACAGTACCAAAGGCTTACCGAGCCTTCGGTAAAATTTAAAATACCACTGGGCGAAACCAGCGAACCGGCACCGGGAGAAACCGCTACTGCATCGCCTAAAGTAAACAGTGTTATACTGGGTATGGCAAACCTGAGCATGCCTATTTTTTCGGGCTTTAGGCTTAAAAACAATATTGAGGCCAGCGAAAACATGTATAAGGCGCAAACCTTTAACGCAGCCAGCGTAAAAGAGCAGCTTGCCATGCAAACCATTATTTTGTATGCTAACCTGTATAAGGCGCAACAATCTGTAAGCCTTATTGAGGAAAACCTTAAAAGCGCCAACCAGCGCGTTACTGATTTTACAGCCATGGAACAAAATGGCCTGCTTGCCCGTAACGACTTATTGAAGTCGCAACTACAGGCCAGCAACATTCAGCTTACGCTTGATGATGCAAAAAAACAGGTAAGTATCATAAACTACCAGTTGGCTACCCTGCTAAAACTGCCCGAAGGCACCAAAATAGTAGTTAGCGATGCCTACTTTAAAAATTCGGGCGCTTTAACGCCTTCTTTTACCGAAAAGGAAGCCATTGCACAGCGCAGCGACTTAGAGGCGCTTAGATGGCAGCAAAAGGCCTCTGAGAGCAATGTAAAGATTGCCAGGGCCGATTACTATCCGTCGGTCTCGTTTGTAGCCGGTTATACCGCCCTTAACATCCAGAATGTACTTGAGGTGCACAATGCCATAAACTTTGGTGTAGGCGTATCGTATGACATAAGCAACATTTTTAAAAGCAGCAAAAAGATAAAAGCCGCCGAAAGCCGTGCCGAAGAAACAAAGCAGCAGGTAGAATTACTTAGCGAGCGTGTAAAAGTACAGGTGCAGTTATCGCTTGAAAATTATAACCTTGCCCTTAAGCAAAACAGAGTCCATACAGAAGCCGTTGCACAATCGGGTGAAAACTTCCGGATTGTAAAAGACAAATATGACAATGGCCTTGTAGATACTAACGACCTGCTTGAGGCCGATGTGCAGCAATTGCAGTCAAGGCTTAACGAAGCCTTTAGCAAAGCAGATATTACCCAGAGGTATTATGAGCTGCTTAACGCATCAGGAAAATTAACCAACTCTTTTACACTTACCCAAAAACAATAATTGATCATGGAAACTACTGAAAAGAAGAAAACAAATAAAAAGTTTGCCATTATACTTTCTACCCTTGTACTACTGGGCGGTGGCTATGGCGTATACAAATACATACACTCCCTGGGCCACGAGACTACCGATGATGCCCAGGTTGAAAAAAACATGAACCCTATTATTCCGCGTGTTACCGGCTACATCACTAAAGTGTTTGTAAAAGATAACGACCTGGTTAAAAAAGGCGATACCCTGTTTACCATTGACGATAAAGATTATGTAGTGCGCGTAGAAGAGGCTAAAGCAGCCCTTGCCGCAGCACAGGGCGGTTATGAAGTAGCCAAAGCCGATATAGGCGGTGCTGCAGCAGGCGTTAGCGTTAGCGATGCCAACATACAAAGCAGCAAAGGCAACATTGAAGCTGCCAAGGTGCGCGTATGGAGAGCCAATAACGACTTTGAGCGTTACCAAAACCTATACAACAACAAAAGCATTACCAAGCAGCAGTTTGAACAGGCACAGGCCGCCAAGCAG
>JAZKDS010000367.1:5487-7846 GCA_040387455.1 Bacteroidota bacterium | reverse complement strand
ATATTTACAGTAGTAATTTCAGCATAAATTAAGAGTGGCTTTAAAATGCCAGTAATCACAATGCTTTACGAAACACGCCTATTTAAAAGGCTTTTGTACCACCTATACAACACTACACAACTTGTTTTGTTAAGTTTTTTTTAACATTATGGAATTGACTCCTTTGATAAATTCGTAATGTTCAAGTGTAAAATTTGAGTATTTATTGAAAATTTACATAATAAATATCAAATTCAAAACCTGAATAGCAACAACCAATTTATTAACATCTAATCTATTATTTATGAAACAGCTTTATCTGTATGCGGCAGCACTGGCATGTTTTTATGCATCCAATGCCCAAACGCCGGTTGCGGCAGGATCTGGAAGTTATGCCTCTTCTACACCTGCCTCCGAGAACGTTGACTGGAACAATGATGGGGTAGGAGACATCTTCCCTTTTATTAATGACCAGCCCATTTATGTGCAAACAGGCGAAACACGCCCCATACCTACAAACGACTGGTGGACCAGTCTGCTTGTAGAGCAATACAGCGGGCAGCTGTGGGCCTATCCGCTAATGGTAGATGCCGAGAGTTTTGGCCCGGTAATTTATTTCCCTACAACCTTTAATGCCAATGGCGATAATTTATTGCCGGGTACCGGGCTGCAAATAAAGGCTACAGGCTATTCTCCTGAAAAGGCCATTGCTAAAGACTGGAATGACTGGGGTGTGGTAATGGGCATGCCCAATGCCGGAGCCACAAAAAATATTGATGTTACCATGGCACACGGTATACCGTTTGTATGGCTGCAAACTACAGGTATTAACCCGGAGCTTTCGTTTACGCAGGGTGCTACATATTTAACTGCTACCGGTGGCGCACTATCGTTTCCTACTACAAGCTCATTTGTTGTGCAAAGCGAGGGCAGATACTTTGGAATACACTTACCGGGCAATGCATCGGCAGAAATACAAAATCAGCAGTATGTGCAGGTAGACCTTGGCACCAGCCAAACCGTAAACAAGGTAGATTTTATTTGGGAAGCCGCTTTTGCAAAAGGCTACACAATTCAAACGTCTACTAACGGTACTACCTGGGCACCGGTTGCTAACGTAACTAATGGCGATGGCGGTAATGACAGCGTTACCTTTGCCAATACCACAGCACGATATGTGCGTATAACACTAAATGAGCGCGGCAGTATATTTGCCTACTCAATTTGGGAACTAAGCATCTATAACACTGCTACATTGCTATCGCTAAATAAAGCAGCCACTGCATCATCAAGCGAAGGCGGTTATACCGCTACAGCACTTACCGATGGCAATAATGGCACCCGCTGGGCCAGCGATGCTACCCAGGTTGAAAAACTTGTAATAAATACAGGTAATGGCAACAGCTATTTTGTAGTATCGGCGTTGCACAACGCGGCAGAACTTACAAGCTATGAAACCTATGCTTTTAACCGTGTTACTGATACTCAGGTAACTTATGATTATACGGCTTCTACAGGCAAGGTAGCTACCACTTGGGCAGTTACCACAGCAAACCTTAAAGGCCAGGCAAACGGCAACACGGTTCAGGGTTTCCTTCCGCATTTATATCTTGATGCAGCAAATACCTTAAGCCTTGCTACAAATGGTTATACCACCACACACGGCACACTTAAAACTGCTATAGGTAAATCATTTGCTTTTACGTATGATTTTAAAGGGATACTGCCTAACTATAATGCACCATATAAAAATACGGCCGATGCAAACCCGTATGATGCCGATGTAATGTTTAACCTTATTACACAATTCAGCAAAAAGCAGGGTTATGGAGGAGATACTTATTGGGGAGGTAAAGACCTTGTCAACTATGCCAAGTATACTATGTTTGCCAAAGAGCTTAATCATCAGGCTTATGAATCGTTAAAGGCAAAAACAAGGGCTGCACTGGTAGACTGGCTTACCTATACGCCGGGCGAGACAGAAAAATTCTTTGCACGTTACGACCGCTGGAAAGCCATTGTGGGCTTTAACGAATCGTATGGCTCATCTCAGTTTACAGATAACCATTTCCACTACGGCTACCTTATACAAGCGTGTGCATTATATGGCATGGTAGACCCTCAGTTTTTGACTGATTATGGACCAATGATAAAATTAGTTGCACAGCAATACGCTAACTGGAACCGTAGCGATACATTCCTTCCATACCTGCGCACTTTCGACCCATGGATAGGCCACAGCTATGCGGGTGGTACCAGTTCCGGAACCGGTAACAACCAGGAATCAACCTCTGAAGCGATGCAATCATGGACAGGCCTTTTTCAATTGGGTGATATGATGAACGACGAGGCTATTCGTGATGTTGCTGCCTTTGGTTAC
>JAZKDS010000367.1:3150-5477 GCA_040387455.1 Bacteroidota bacterium | reverse complement strand
TATGCTACACTGGAGTATTGGTTTGATTGGAAAAACAGGATTTTCCCAACAAATTATGCCCACGAAATTGTAGGTATATTATTTAACGGCGGTATGGCTTACGGTACTTATTTTAGCGCCAGCCCGGTACACATACACGGCATACAATACCTGCCCGTTAACCCTGGGTTCCGTTACCTTGCCAAAGACAGGACGTGGGCAGCGACGGAGTATGCTAATATGAAAGCTGAAGCACAGGCCGTTGACGGATTGACAAATGAGGTACAGTATGGTGATGACTGGGCACACGTAGCACTGGGTTTCAGAATGCTGTATGACCCACAATATGTAGCTTCTTTTATGGCTACAAATCTTGCCCTTGGTGCTGCTAATGCTAATTACATCATGGATTATGAAGTGGCCGGTATGACGTATTACTACACCCATGCCAACCAAAACCTAGGCTATTTTTCAGAAAATTTCAGGACAGACTTCCCGCAAAGTAGTGTGTTTGAAACATCGGGGGGTGCATTTTCTCATGCGGTGGCTTACAATCCAACCAATGCTGCAAAAACCTGTACCATTTATAACAACAGCAATGGGGTAGTAGCTACTTTTAGTGTACCTGCTCGCACACTGTTAACTTACCCAACACTGCCTACTACAGGACAGCAACCTACAGGATGCTACGGGCTTGCACCGGTTTCGGCAGTGGCAACATCAGGTGGTGGCAGTATTGCAGCAGCTATAGATGGTAACCATGGTTCGCGTTGGGAGAGTGCTTTTGCTGACCCGCAAACTTACACGTTAGACCTTGGCACCTTAAGCCATGTAGACAAAGTTAGCCTTGATTGGGAAGCTGCAAGCGCTAAAGATTATACCCTGAGCGGATCTGTAGATGGTACCAACTGGATAACCATAGGCACACGCACCAATCTTACGTCTATAGACCACCGTATTGACGAATTTAATGGTGTTAATGGCGAATACCGTTACATAAGGATGCATGGCACTGCCCGTACTATACCTTACGGATATTCTATTTATGAAATTGATGTGTGTGGTGGCGCTACCCAAAGTACATCGGGTTTTGTGGCACTTCCTGCTAAAATTGAATCAGAAGCCTATACTGCCATGAATGGTATAGATGTAGAAGCTACTACTGATACCGGTGGCGGACAAAATGTAGGCTGGATTGATGCCGGTGACTGGATGGAGTATAAAGTTAATTCGGCTACGGCAAGAAGCTATACACTACAGGCACGTGTAAGCAGCCTTTATGCGGGCACATCATTACAAATACGCAACAGTGGCGGAACTACACTGGCAACTATAAATGTGCCTAACACAGGCGGATGGCAAACCTGGCAAACAGCCACTACTACCATAGCATTACCTGCTGGTAATCAAACGCTAAGGTTTTATGCAGTTACTAATGGTTTTAACATTAACTGGCTTAATTTTGCTACTTCAGGAGCCCGTACCATGGCGCCTGAAACCGATGGCCTGAGCATTTACCCTAACCCTGCACACAGTTTTGTTAATATCAATGCCGATGAAGATGCAGAGATGTTTATCTATACCATAAACGGCGCGCTTGTTAAGCAACAAACGGTTACAAAAGGCGAAAACAAAGTAACACTTGATAGTTTTGCCACAGGTATTTATATTGTAAAAGTAGGCGATAAAACCACTAAGCTTGCAGTAGAATAAATTTTATATTACCTGTTTATAGTGCAGCAGCCCCGGTACTACCGGGGCTGCTTTTATTTTTATGTAATAAATAACTATGTTGTTTTATTTTTACGCATTTTCATGTTAAGGAATTCTACTGCAAGTGAGAATGCAATGGCAAAATACAGGTAGCCTTTAGGTACTTCACCCACATGCTGGCCGGCAAGCTGCGCGTTGCTAAGGTGCATGCTCTCTGTCATCAGCATAAAGCCAATAAGGATAAGAAATGCAAGGCCAAGTATCTGTATAGATGGGTTAGCATTTACAAAATTACCAACCGGTACAGCAAACAGCATCATAATGCCTACAGATATTACTACGGCGGTAATCATTACATATAAAGCGCCTTCGAGACCGTTAGTCATACCCACAGCAGTTAATATAGAATCTATAGAAAAAATAAGGTCGATTACTAAAATTTGGGCAATAGTGCTGGCAAAAGATTTTTTCGCCTTAATTTTCAGTTCGTGTTCCTGTTCACCTTTTGTATCTACTTTTTCATGTATCTCTTTGGTGCTTTTATAGATTAGAAATAAACCACCTGCAAGTAGTATTAGTGCTTGTCCGGTGAAATCTGCACTGAACCAGCCCCAGTCAAAACTGAAAATAGGTTT